>JAFDET010000373.1 GCA_019310195.1 Deltaproteobacteria bacterium | reverse complement strand
GCGCTGTCGCGCACCGAGCGGCTGACCGCGAAGCGCACGGCGATGTCGCCCGGCAGGCTCTCGCGCGTGGCGAAGATGCGCCCGCGCGAGGGCTTGAGGCCGAAGACGCCGCACACCGAGGCGGGGATGCGGATCGAGCCGCCGCCGTCGCTGGCCTGGGCGAAGGGCAGCATTCCCGAGGCGACCGCCGCCGCCGAGCCACCGCTCGAGCCGCCGGTGTGGTGCTCCAGGTTCCAGGGATTGCGCGCCGGTCCCAGCAGCAGCGACTCGGTCGTGGAGATGAGGCCGAACTCCGGCGTATTGGTCTTCCCGAGGATCACGAGCCCCGCGGCCAGGGCCCGCTGCACGATGCCGTTGCTCTCCTCGGCGACGTTGTTCTCGAAGAGCCGCGAGCCAAAGGTCGTGGGCTCGCCCTGGTAGTCCGAGAGATCCTTGATGGCATAGGGCACGCCCCGGAAGGGCCCGTCGGGAAGCTGCCCCTGCGCCTGCTCCCGTGCGCGCTCGAAGTTCGTGCTGACGAAAGCGTTGACCTTGGGGTTCAGCGCCTCGATGCGCGCGATCGCGGCCTCCACCAGCTCCAGGGACGTAACCTGACCGGACCGGACCAGGTCCGCCTGCGCGGTGGCGTCCAGCATCGCGTACGCGTCGGTTGCCGCCCACGCGGGCCACGGCCACGCGACCGCTGCGGTGGCGCAGGCGGCCGACTCCAGAAAACGGCGACGTGTCATCTCGAGTCTCATGGAACTCCTCCCGACGGGGCCCGTGAGTCTACCCGAACGCAGCCAACGGGACGCTTGGAATCCTAGTCGACGTAGCCGAGAGCCCGCAGCCGCTGGCGGGTGGCTGGGTCCGGCTCGACGGGCACGCCGCGCCGTGCGTGGCCCAGGAAGCGCCGGGACGCGTCCACCCGCTCCGCGAGCGACGCCTTCATCTCTGCGACGCGCGCGGGCTCGCGGCCCGAGAGATCCGTGCGCTCCAGCGGATCCCGGGCAAGATCGTAGAGCTCCGCACCCTCCGGCCCGACCACGAGCTTCCAGTCGCCCAGCCGAAGCGACTCCAGCTCACGCTTGCTCCAGCTGCTCATCAGGACTTCGGGAGGAGCCGCTTCACCCTCCAGGAGCGGGAGCAGGGAAACGCCCTGGAGGTGGTCGGGAATCGGCAGGCCCGCCGCGTCGAGCACGGTCGGGAACACGTCGATCAGGCGCACCAGCGCATCCTCTCGACGTCCGCGAAACCGCTCACCCCGATCCCCCGCGAAGCGGATCACGAGCGGAACGTGGAGCAGCTCCTGGTAGAGCTGCTTGTGCAGGAACTGGCCGTGCTCCATGAACTCGTCACCGTGATCCGAGAGGAAGACGATCAGGGTGTGCTTCAGGAGCCCCGAGCGTTCCAGCTCACGGAGAAAGCGCGCAAGCTGATCGTCGGTGCGGCGGATCCCGGCGTCGTACAGGTCCCGCAGGTGCTGTAGATCGGCAGGGTCGTCCGGCTCGACTCGCTTCCAGTAGGCCCGGTTCCGGGCTGCCCACTTCGGGCCTGCCTCGCGCACCAGCGCGTCGCGATCGGAAAGGATGCTTCCGCTGTAGGCGGGATCGGCGAACATCCCTCGATAGGGCTCTTCCGGCGTGTACGGAGCATGCACGGCGAACGTGTGCAGGAAGTAGAAGAACGGGCGCTCAGAGCCCTTCGCCAGGCTTCGAAGCTCCTCCAGACTCTCGTCGACAGCTTGCTCCAGTTCATAGGTCTCATGGAATGCCGAGAACCCCTGGTCGAAGCCGAAAAGGCCGGCCATGTACCCGCCGGCCGTCCGCGCCGCGGTCTGGTAGCCGTGCTCGCGCAAGACGGTCGCCAGGGTCGGAATGCTCTCGCTGAGGCGAGACGTCGCGACATCCGTCCACATGCTCACGCCATGAGCTTCGGGCTGAAGGCTCGTCAGCAGCGACATGTGAGAGACCGACGTGACGGGAGCATGGCTGTAGGCGTTCTCGAAGAGCACTCCCTCTTCCGCCAGCGCATCGATGGCGGGCGTGGTCGGACGATCGTGGCCGTAGGCCGAAACATGGTCGGCCCGGAGCGTGTCCACCGAGATCATCAGGAGGTTGGGCCGGAGCGGCGATCCCGGCGGCGCCGGCTCCTCGGAACAGCCGCCCGCCAGGACCCACAGCGCCGCGACGACGACGCCAAGCGCCGGGCGCGCTGCGCCGGCCCCCTGGGAGTTCACCCGCGTGGGCTCGTCGGATCGGGCTCCCGGACCAGCTCGCGCCGCAGGATCTTGCCCAACGAGCTTCTGGGAATCTCGCTGCGGAACTCCACGAGCCTGGGCACCTTGAACTCCGCCAGCCGTTCCCGGCAGTGGGCGACGATCGCGCGGCGCAGGGCGACGGCCTCGGCCGGTGTGAGCCCGGCGTTCCGAGGCACCACGACGGCCTTGGCCCGCTCATCCCCAGCGCGTGAGGGAACGCCCACCACCACCACCTCGCGGACTTCGGCATGGGCCGCGATGCAGCGTTCGATCTCCGCAGGCTCCACCTTCCCGACCGACGTCGAGAGGAACGTCTGCGTGCGGCCGGTCAGGTAGAGACGACCCGCGTCGTCCAGCCGGCCCAGGTCACCGGGCAGGAACCAGCCGTCGTCGAACGCTTCGGGGTCGGGTCCGCCGTGGTAGGCACACGTAGCG
>JAFDET010000009.1 GCA_019310195.1 Deltaproteobacteria bacterium | reverse complement strand
CGAGCTCCTCGATGAGGTGCGCGATCCCATCCACAACGGCCCGGCGATCCTCGGCGAACTGGTCCCATCCCGGCCACGCGCGCCAGAGCGGCTCGTCCTGCCGAACCAGCAGGCCTGCGGCCAGGGCCTCGGAGGTCTTGCCGATACGCTCCTTCACCGGGGCGATCGACTCCAGGAGCTTCGCCGCGCGGGACTGGAGCTCGAGCGCCGCATTCCGCTGCTGGGTGATCGAAGCCTCGGTCGAGCGCAGGAGCTCACGGGTCTCCGAGATGCGCGAGCGCACCGCCTGGGGAGCTTTCGCATCACGGGCGTTCGCCTCGGTCCGCTTCCAGAGCTCGCCTGCGTCCTGCATGGCCGTGAGCTCCGCGCTGAGCTCGCCCACGCGCTCGCCGAGCGCTTCCTCGATGTCGGTCACGCGCTCGGCGTACCCGTTCCAGCGCGTCGACAGGGACTGCAGCTCGGATGTCAGGCTGGTTCGCTCGAACGCGGCGTCGAGGCCTGCGAGTGCCTCCTCGATGGACGTGGCCACCTCTTCGAGATCCGACTGGGCGCGATTCTCGAGCGTCGCCTTGGTGAGGTCCGCCTCGAGCTTCTTGATCCGCTCCTCGAGGGCGCCGGATCGCGACGCCACCGAGCCGATCGCGATGATCTCGGGGGGCGGGGGCTCGGCCGGCGGCTGCGCCGGCGGCTTGGCGTCCTGGGCCGCCGCGGCCAGCGCCCACAGGGCGACCCCCGGGTCGACACGCGGGCAGGTTAGCCTACGGGACGGGCTCCTAGCGCCAGCCCCTGCTTCGGTATCGCTTGGCCAGGCCCTCGGCGATGATCTTCGCGGTCTGGTAGGTGTGGATCTCGACGGGGCTGGCGCGGATCAGGGCGCGAGGTGCGCGCACCAGGAGCCCCGTAGTGCTTCCGGTGACGGCCGCCGCGGCGCCGGAGGCGCCCAGGCCCGGGCTCTTCCCGCCCTCGTGGGTGACGGTGTCGGCCTGCCAGAGCAGGCGCTGCGCGATCCGCGTCTGCTGCGAGATTTCGAAGCGGGTGCGGATGTCGGCGGCGCCGACGCCCATCCCGATCACGGTGCGCCCGACGCGGTCGCCCTGGTTCAATTGCGGGATGCTGCCCTGGATCAGCAGCGCGTGGACGGGCACCGGCGTCGACGGGCCGGCGCGCCGGGCCGGGATTCCCTGCTTGCCCAGATCCTCGACGATCTGCTGCGAGAGGCTCGCCGCGCCCTTCCGCGCCGTGCGCACCAGCTCCGGGTCGGCGGTCTCCGCGCCCGGCAGGTGAAAGTCGTAGACGAGCACCAGCGGAGGCCGGGCCAGCGGCTCCTGGCCGACCAGATCACGGGCACCCTCGACCCGGGTCTCGGCCCGGGCGGCGCCGCCCAGCAGCCCGCTCACGCAGATCGCAAGCGTCAGGCATCGTGTCGTGGGAAGCTGCATCTCCCCCTCCTACGTCCATGGGGGAGACGAGCACAGCGATCCTAGCTCCGCCGCGGGGCGGCCTCAATCCGCCGCTCCGCTGGGGCATTGGCCGGTTGCGGCGAAAAATTGCCCCAACTATATGTCCGTGTTCCCTTCACCTGCCGAGGTGCCCCCATTCGACCGCTCCGTCCCCTAGCGCTGGCCCTCTCGCTCCTGCTGGCGGGGGTCGCCACAGCCCAGGAGGACGCCGGGCCCGGGGACCCGGGCTTCCACGAGGGCGACGTGATCCCCTTCGATCAGGTAGATCGCCTCAAGCCCTACCTGCCCAGGCACTTCTGGGACAACCGGGACTTCTTCTTCTACGAGGGCATGCGCCTGGAGATCGGACCCACCCAGGCCGACTACAGCCCGGCCCAGGTGTACCAAGACGCCACCGAGCAGTTCCGCGGCCAGGCCCGCATCGGCCCCGACGACAGCCTGGAGAACTACACCGCGGGCCAGCCCTTTCCCATGGACGAGATCGACTGCGCCGGCGACCCCGAGGCCGGGGCCAAGATCATGTGGAACCACGACTACCAGTGGGGCGGCGGCGGGGGCGGAGCCCGCTTCTACTACTCGTACTGGGACCGCGGCGAGCAGCTCCCCCTCTACTACCGCGGCTCCGCCCAGGGCGTGAAGCTCTCCCACCGTTCCGAGCCCGAGTACCTGAAGTCGAACGGCGGTGACGTCTTTCGCAAGGAGCGGCGCAAGGGCGCCGGTGGCCCCTCGGTGGAGGCGCCCTTCGATGCACGCGGCATCAAGCTCCTCACCTATCGCTACAAGGACTCGGACAAGCCGCGCAGCGAGGCCAAGAACGACGACACCTGGGTCTACCTGCCCACCCTGAGACGCGTCCGCCGCATCTCCGCGGCCCAGCGCACGGACGCCATCTCGGGCACCGACTTCACCATGGACGACCTGCGCAGCTTCAACGGCATCGTGCCCCAGTACGAGTGGACCTGCCTCGAGGAGCGCTGGATCATCGGCCCGATGAACACCAAGGTGAAGGGCTACCCGTACGAGGAAGAACACAACTTCGGGCCCTACGGGCTCTCCTTCGCCGACGATCGCTGGGAGCTGCGCAAGGCGGTCAAGATCCGCATGGTTCCCAAGAACGACGACCACCCGTACCACCACAAGGACATCTGGTTCGACAAGCAGACCCTCACGGCCATGTTCTCCTTCGCGTTCGATCGCAAGGAGGAGCTGTGGAAGATCATCTGGCACAACAAGCGTTGGAGCGGGGATCACACGCTGACCGGCGACTGGTACAAGGGCTGGAAGGACGTGCCGGAGCCGCGGGATCTGCTGATCGTGAGCGACGTCATCGTGAACGCGCAGACGGGAACCGGCAACCGCATCGAGTTCTGGGACGCCAACGGAACTCCGCTCAAGAGCAAGGGCAAGATCCGTCGCTTCATCGACGTGGGGCGGCTCACCCGGGGTCGCTGAGCCTTCCCTCGGCGTCGCGCCCCCGGTAACGGAAGACCTGGCGCGCGCCTCGCGACAGGATTCCCGGCAGGAACGCCACGTCTTCGAAGAGCTCCGGGTTGCGGACCAGCGCCATCAGCTCGCGGGAGCGCCGCGCAGCCAGGTTGGGGCGCCCCAGATTCACGAAGAGCGCTCGCTCCTCGGCATCGGCTTCTCGCATGAAGGCCTCCAGCTGCTCCACGGAGCGGATCTGGTGGACCCGCGGGTCGTAGTAGGTGGCGGGGAAGCTGAACGCCACGGTGGTGATCGCGACGTTCTCCGGCGCCCGCGGGTCCAGGGTCGGGCGCGTCAGCTCCACCGACTCGCGGAAGGGCTGGATCGAGCGCGTGCGCAGCTCGTGGCGCTGGGTGCCGGTGAACGCCGCGTAGGCCACGATCGCGATCGCCAGCGTCGCGGCGGCGCCGCGCCGGCCCAGCGGCCGGGTCAGCGTCTCCAGGCCCACGCCCACGAACAGCGCCAGGCCGGGCAGCGCCAGGGTCAGGTACTGCGGATGCACGTGGGCCTCGCCGCGGGTTCCTGCGGCGACCATGAGCAGCGGTGCCAACAGCAAGGCGCCGGCGCTGATCGCGGCCGGGCCCCGCGACGTCAGCAGGCGGGCCAGTCCCAGCAGCAGCAGGAGCATCAGTGCGGCGGCCACGGCCCACACCAGGGTTGGATCCGTCGCGGCCAGGTCGCTCAGCTCGAAGTAGTTCTCGTTCAGCGTGGGGCGTCCCCACGGTGCACCGGCGAACAGGAAGCTCAGCACGTCCTGCAGCCAGCGCATGTCGATCTGTTCCTGGTCGGGGGTCTTCAGGTACTCGGCGAACTGGGCCAGGTTCGGCGCCATGAGTCGGATCCACAGCAGGGCGCCGGCCAGGTTCGCCATCAGCCAGCGAGTGATCTGGCCGCGCAGCGCGGGCGTGCCGCGGTGACGGCTCAGGATCTGGACGGCGGCGGCTGCGTTGAACACCACCGCGAACCACAGCGTGGCAGGGTAGGTCCAGAGCAGCAGGAACTGAGCAACGCCGAAGAGCGCCCAGCGACCCCAGGTGCCCCGGTGCAGGGCCCGGAACAGGGCGACCAGCGTCAGCGGCACCAGTGCCAGCGCCAGTGAGTAGCCGCGCGCCTCGCTGGCGTAGCGCACGTGCCAGGGGTGGACGGCCAGGAGCCACGCCGCGGCCGCGCCGGCGCCGGGATGACCCAGTCGCCACCCCAGGAGTGCGATGCCGCCGATCGAGACGAGCCCCGCCAGGAACGCCGGCACCCGCAGCGCCGGCTCGCTCACCAGTCGGTGGGCCGGTCGTGCCACGGCCCGCCAGGTCTTTACCGACATCCGCGCCAGGATCGTGTGGGGGACGTGGTTGTTGGGCCACTCGTAGTACCAGAATGTGTCGATCCAGCTCGGCTCGTGGAAGCGCAGCTCGCCGGCGCGGTCGCGGTGATAGAAGCCGTCGATGGACCAGCGCACGTTGTAGCGCTCGTCTTCGAACAGGCTCTGGGACATGCGCGGCAAGGCGAGGATGGCGCCCGCCAGCATCGCGGCGGCAGTGATGGCCAGGAACGCCCGGCCGGCGGGGCCCGGGCGCGCGAAACGCTTCACGCGGGCAGCTTCGTCCCGCACCAGCCAGCGCGGCATGCTGGCCAGTAGCGCGGCGAGCACCGGCGCGATGCCGGCCGCCGTCCACCAGCCCCAGGTCTGGGCGTAGTCGACGGGACGCAGCTTGTGCCCTTCGGCCAGGCGCTCCGCCACGCCGTCCTGCCACGGGTTGGGCCCGAAGGCGATGCGGACGACCAGCAGCACCAGCAGCAGTGCCAGCACCCCGCGCACGGCGAATGCGGTCGGGTCCTCGGCGCGGGCGCGCCGCAGGCGCGCGAGAATGGAGCGGTCGTCGCCTTCGGGACCCATGGGACCGGTGAATGTAGACTAGGGCCCGGGACGAGCGCCCGTGGAGGACCCATGATCCGAAGGCACACCCGACTGGGATTTCAGATCCCCAACTTCACCTTCCCCGGCGTGGAGGACGAGGGGCTCTTCGAACGCGTGGCCTCCATGGCCGAGCGCGCCGAGGCGTCCGGCTTCGACACGGTCCTGGTCATGGATCACTTCTACCAGCTGCCCATGCTGGGGCCGCCCGACTGGAACATGCTCGAGGCGTACACGCTGCTGGGCGCCCTGGCGGCGCGCACCCGGAACGTCCGCCTCTCCACGCTGGTGACGGGCAACACCTACCGGAACCCCGCGCTGCTGGCGAAGATCGTCACCAGCCTGGACGTCATCTCGGGCGGACGGGCCGTGGCCGGTCTGGGCGCCGGCTGGTTCGAGCAGGAGCATCGCGGCTACGGGTTCGAGTTCCCTCCCCTGGGCGAACGCCTGGACCGGCTGGAAGAGGCACTCGGCATCATCGGCCCGATGCTGCGCGACGAACAGCCCAGCGTGGATGGCCGCTTCTACCGCACCGCCGATGCCATCAACCGGCCCGCATCGCTCCAGGCGGGTGGGCCGCCCATCCTGATCGGCGGCGGCGGCGAGCGGCGCACGCTGCGCCTGGTGGCGCAGTACGCCGACGAGAGCAATCTGCCGTGCGCGGCCGACGACATCCCGCGCAAGCTGGAGGCACTGGATCGCCACTGCGAAGAGCTGGGGCGCGAGCGAAGTGCCGTGGGCGTGTCCTGGCTCACCTCGCTGGTGCTGGCGCCCACGCACGAGCAGGCCGAGGCGGAGCGCAACGCCCTGCTGGCCCGCCGCGGCATGGACTGGAACACGCTGCCCGAACACGTGCAGGAGAATCTGTCGCGCGCGCTCCTGCTGGGCGACCCGGACAGTGTCTGCGAGTTCCTGCAGACCCGGGTGCTGGACGTGGGCGTGGACGGGCTGGTCGTCAACCTGCCCGCCAACGGCCACGACCTGGAGGCAATCGCGTTGGCCGGCCAGACCCTGAGCACGCTCCTGCGATGACTTTCCGACGGCTGGGTGGGCTGCTGACGCTCCTGACCCTGGCGTTCCCGGCCCACGCGCTGGAGCGGCCCAACATCCTGTTGATCGTGGCCGAGGACCTGAGCCCGCGGATGGGCGCCTATGGCGACGCGCTTGCGGACACCCCCAGCATCGACCGCCTGGCCCGCGAGGGCACGCGCTACACGCGTGCGTTCACCACGGCCGGGGTGTGCGCGCCCAGCCGGGCCGCCATCATCCTGGGCGTTCACCAGAACACCTGGGGCGCGGGGCACATGCGCGCCAGCCGCGGCGGCTACGTGGCGGTGCCGCCCGCCGACTGGAAGGCCTTTCCGGAGCTACTGCGCGCCGCCGGCTACTACACGGTCAACAGCGGCAAGACCGACTACCAGATGAGTCGGCGCTTCCCGAACGGCGTCTTCAGTGGTCCCTCCTCGATCTGGGACCAAGAGCGCGCCGACGACTGGCGTGGCCGCGCGCCGGGCCAGCCGTTCTTCGTCTACCACACCCTGCTCGCCACCCACGAGAGCCAGGTCTGGCCCACCTGGCGTTTCCGCTCCTGGACGCAGATCCTGATGGCGCCCATGCGGATCCGGAACCATCTCGCGTGGGTGCTCGAGACGGACCCCGCCGCGGTCACGCTGCCTCCGTACTACCCGGACACACCAACCGTGCGCGCCGACCTGGCGCGCCACTACAACAACATCGCTCGCATGGACCGCCAGGTCGGCGAGATCCTGGAGCGGCTCGAGGCGGACGGCCTGGCCGACGACACGCTGGTCGTGTTCACCACCGATCATGGGGATGGGCTGCCGCGTGCCAAGCGCTGGCTCTACGACTCGGGCCTGCACGTGCCGCTCATCGTGCGCTGGCCGGGCCGGGTAGCGGCGGGCGCGGTGGACGAGGAGCTGGTCAGCGGCGTAGACCTGGCGCCGACCTTCCTGTCTCTGGCCGGCGTGGCGGTGCCCGCTCCCCTGCACGGCCGCGTTCTCCTGGGTCGCGAGGCGCAGCCGGAGCCCCGCTACGTCTACGCGGCTCGGGATCGGATCGACGAGCAGCCCGACACGGTGCGCGCCGTGCGCGACCGCCGTTTCAAGTACATCCGCAACCTGCACCCGGAGCGCCCCTACGTGCTCGACATGGCGTTCCGGGACCAGATGCCGATGATGCAGGAGCTTCGCAGGCTGGTCGCCGAAGAGCGCCTGGAGGG
This sequence comes from Deltaproteobacteria bacterium, assembly GCA_019310195.1. GTDB lineage: Bacteria > Myxococcota_A > UBA9160 > UBA9160 > JAFDET01 > JAFDET01. The sequence goes on along the minus strand of JAFDET010000009.1, from coordinate 19,583 downwards.
TGCGCCGGCGCTCTGGTTCCGCGCCCAGCGTGACCCGGAAGAGCTCTACGACACCGAGGCCGATCCCCACGAGATCCAGAACCGGGCCGGCGATCCGGCGTTCGCGGCCGTGCTGGCGCGCATGCGCGCGGAGCTGGACCGTTGGCTGGCGGCGTCCGGCGATCTGGGCCTGCTGCCGGAAGAGGAGCTCCGCCAACGCTTCTGGCCGGGGGGCCGCGAGCCGGTCACGGCCGATCCTACGCTGGGGCGCGACGCCGACGGAAGCCTGGCGCTGCAGTGCGCCACGCCCGGCGCCTCCATGGAGCTTCGCCTGGACGGCGGCCCCTGGCGACTCTACACGGGGCCCGTCGAGGCGCCACCGGGCGCGGGAGTGGAGGCGCGCGCCGTCCGCTACGGCTGGGCGGCGAGCGGCGAGGTGTCGGAGCGGGTCCCCTAGGAGCCCGAGCTGCGGGCGCCGTCCACGCTCCAGATGCCCGCGCCCTGAGCGGAGATGCACAGGAACGCGAAGCAGTAGAGAATCGCCTTCTCGCCGCCGTTCAGCATGGGGAAGAGTCCGTTGGTGCCGTGGGCCATCCAGTACGCCGAGGCCATCAGGCCGCTGCACAGGAAGGCAGCGGGCCGCGTGAACAGTCCGATCATGACCAGGATGCCCCCGAACAGCTCGATGGGTCCGGCCACGTAGAGGATGAAGGGCGGGGCTTCGGGCGCCGGCTGGGGGAAGCCGAAGAGCTTGGACGCGCCGTGCCACAGGAAGAGCAGGCCGGTGACGATCCGGAACAGGGCCCAGACCTGCGGCGCAAGGCGATCCATGAAGCCGAGCACGTGCGTGTCCTCCCAGCCGGAGGCTATCACGCTGTCGGCCAGGCAGCGCCTCGAATGCGGCAATCTGCCACACTCAGCATGGAGCCAGGGGCTGCCTGTGTGGCGTATGCTCTGCCCGCTCCAGCCGGCGTGGGAGATTCGCAGTGACGAAGCTTCAGGAAGTTCGCATCGGGGTTCATCCCCTCGAGCGGTTCGGGAAGGTTCTTCCGCGGGACGAGATGCGCCACGCCGTGAAGGTGGCCAGCAAGGCCCGCGACCGGCTGTCCGGGCGCGTGGTCTGGAACGTCAACTCCACCGCCGTGGGCGGCGGCGTGGCGGAGATGCTTCCGTCGCTGCTGGGCTACACGCGCAGCATCGGCATCGACAGCCGTTGGCTGGTGATCGGCGGGGAGCCGGACTTCTTCCGGGTCACCAAGCGCCTGCACCACGCGCTGCACGGCTCGGCGGGCGACGGATCGCCCCTGGGCGACGCGGAGCGCCGGATCTACGAGGACTCCCTGCGCGGGGCCGCGCTGGAGTTCGCGTCCCTGGTGCGGGACGGCGACGTGGTGCTGCTGCACGATCCCCAGACCGCCGGCATGGCGCCGACGCTGCGCAACTCGGGCGCCCACCTGATCTGGCGCTGTCACATCGGTAGCGACACGGTCAACGAACACGTGGAGCTGGGCTGGGAGTTCCTGCGCCCCTATCTGGAGTTCGTGGAGGCCTATGTCTTCTCGCGCCAGAGCTACATCCCCGCCATCTGCGACCACGGCAAGGCGGAGATCATCACGCCCAGCATCGACGCCTTCTCCAGCAAGAACCAGAATCTGAGCGAGGCGGCCATCCACACGATTTTGGTGCACACCGGCCTCGTCGAGGGCCCGCCTCCGGAGGACGCCGACCACGGCTTCCTCCGCGACGACGGCACGCCCGGGCGCGTGGGCCGCCGCGCCGAAATCGTGCGGCTGGGACGCCCGCCCGCGTGGGACACGCCGCTCATCGTGCAGGTCTCGCGCTGGGATCCGCTCAAGGACATGCGGGGCGTAATGGAGGGCTTCAGCCTGATGTGCGGCCGCGGCAACGGCCGGAACGGCGAGCTGGTGCTGGCTGGCCCCGACGTCTCGGCGGTGACCGACGATCCCGAGGGCGCCATGGTATTCGAATCGGTCGTCGAGGCCTGGCATCAGCTTCCCCACGCGGTGCGCGACCGCGTCCACCTGGTGTCCCTGCCCACGGCCGACGTGGAGGAGAACGCCGCCATCGTCAACGCGTTGCAGCGCCACGCAGCCATCGTGGTGCAAAAGAGTCTGCGCGAGGGTTTCGGCCTGACGGTGACCGAGGCCATGTGGAAGGAGCGGCCCGTGGTGGCCAGCGGCGTGGGCGGGATCAACGACCAGATCGAGGACGGCGTGAGCGGGATCCTGCTGAAGGACCCCTACGACCTGGCCACCTTCGCCGACGTGCTGGATAGCCTGCTGTCCTCGCCGGAGCGTCGCGCGGAGCTGGGCCGCGCGGCCCGCGAGCGGGTACGGGACAAGTTCCTGGGATTGGGTCACCTGATCAAATACGCTCGCCTGCTGGAGCGCGTCGGGATTACGTAGGTCTGCGCCTGCCGCTCAGTCCCCGTCGGACGGGGCGAGCGCAGCGGCCGAGCTCGGGCTCAGGAACGAAATTACGCCGCGGGCGGTGCGTCGCCACGAGCTGCCGCCCTCGCTGCCCCGCTCCACGCCTTCCAGGGCCGCCCCGCCGATGCGCGCGATGCGCGCGTCGCCGAAGGGCGTACCCATGCCGCTGTTGACGATCATTCCGACCGCCAGCTCGCGGCTCGGCGCGGCAAATGCGCCCGAGCCGCCGAAACCGAAGTGGCCGAAGGCCCGGCGCGGGATGCCCCGGGTGGTGGCGACGCCGTGGTAGCCGAGCCTCCAGCGCATGTCGAAGGGGACGACCACGCGGCGCCGTCCCTCGCCCTGGGGCTCGGTGGCGCGTTCCAGGGTGCTCCGGGACAGCAGGCGCACGCCGTCGATCTCGCCCCCCTCGGCCAGGGCTGCGTACATCCGGGCCAGGGATCGAGCCGTGAACAGGCCGTTGGCCGCCGGGATCGCGGCCCGCAGCGTATCGTTGGCGCCGAAGTCGAAGGAGCCGATGCCCCGCGGTGCCAGGGCGTCCAGGATGCTGCCCAGGTCGATCTGGAACCCGGGCAGGTGAATGGCCGGGCCGATCTTGGCCAGGGTGCTCAGGGTGTCGGTGAGCGGGCGGGTGATCCAGCGGGGCAGGGTGCGGCCCACCACCGGTTCCGGCCAGAGCAGGTCGGCCGCCCGGTGCAGGACGTCCTCGGGTGCACCCACGTACATGCCGTCCAGGCCCAGGGGCTCCGCGATCTCTTCCTGCACCAGCTGCGAGAAGGACCGGCCCGTGACCCGCTGCAGGATCTCGCCCACCAGGAACCCGTAGGTCAGGCCGTGGTAGCCGGTGCGGGCGCCGGGCCGGTGCATCGGACGCGCGCGCTCGATGGCGTGGATCATGTACTCCCAGTCGAGCATCCGATGCGCGTCATCGATCATCTGGCGGATGTGATAGAGACCCGACTGGTGCGCCAGGACGTGGCGGACGGTGATCGACTTCTTGCCCGCGCGCCCGAACTCCGGCCAGAAGGTGCAGATCCGGTCGTCGTAGTCGAGCAGGCCCCGGTCCACCATGATGTGCACGAGGGTCGAGGCCACGCCCTTGGTGGTGGAGAAGCTGGGCGACATCGTGTCGCGTTCCCAGGCCTGGCCGTCGGCACTGCGCACGCCGCCCCAGATGTCGACGACGCACTCGCCCTGGTGATAGACGCACACTGCGGCGCCGCCGGGATAGCTTTGCACCTGGCGGCGCAGCGCCTCGGCCACCGGCAGGAAGTCGGGATGCACCGAGCCTTCGAGTGTCGAGGTGCGGGTGCGGCGGCGCTGGGCGCCCATCTCGACCATGCCCTTGGTCCGAGGGCCGCTCTTCGGTCCGGCCGGTCGCCCGGGCCCGCCGCTCTTCGAAGACGAACGGGCGCGGCGCGGCTGCCGACGTTTCGGGCTGGTTCCGTCCGGCTCATCCACGGCGGCTTTCCGCCGCGCTGCGCAGCAGCGCGTCCACCCAGGCGTGGACGTCGTGCTCTGCCTCCCGGACGCGCAGAGCGGTCATGCGCCGCTGCCGTTCGGACTCGTCCATGCACAGCGCCTGGTGCAGCGCCTCTGCGGTTCCGTCCAGGTCGTATGGATTCACCAGCAGGGCTTCGGCCATGCCGTCGGCGGCGCCGGCGAAGCGGGAGAGAACGAGTACGCCAGGATCGTCGACCTGGCAGGCTACGAATTCCTTGGCCACGAGGTTCATACCGTCGCGCAGGGGTGTGATGAGCGCAACGTCCGCGTCCCGGTACAGCCCGGCAAGTTGATCGTGGTCGAACGAGCGATACAGGTACTGGATCGGTGACCAGCTGGCGCTGGCGAAGCGTCCGTTGACGCGGCCCACCAGCTCGTCGATCTCGCACTTCAGGTCCTGGTACTCGACCACCTGGCAGCGGCTGGGCACGGCGATCTGCACCAGCGTGACGCGCTCGAGGTGCTCCGGATGCAGGACCAGCAGCCGCTCCATGGCCTGGATCCGTTGCGAGATCCCCTTGGTGTAGTCCAGCCGGTCGGCGCCCAGGATGACGCGCTGGTGGCGCTCCACCCGCGGCGGAGCGTTCAGGGCGTAGGCTTCGAAGCGGCTGTAGTCGATCCCGATCGGGAAGGCGCCCACCCGGATGCTACGTCCCTCGAACATCACGCGCTGGGACTCGCGATCCACCGCTGTGTCAAGGCAGCGCTCGGCGCAGTCCAGGAAGTTCTTGACGCAGCCCCGCGTCTGGAACCCGACCAGCTGGCTGCCCAGGACTCCCCGCAGCAGGTCCTCGTGTCGGGGGAGCAGGGTGAAGAGGTCGTAGGAAGGGAAGGGGACGTGGAGGAAGAAGGCGCTGGTGCGCTGGGGTCGCGCGCTGCGGACCAGCTCCGGCACCAGCATGAGGTGGTAGTCGTGCACCCACAGCAGGGAGCGGTCGTTCACCTCGCAGAGCAGCGCTTCGGCGAAGCGGGCGTTGACGCGGCGGTAGACGTTCCAGCAGTCGGCGTCGAAGGCGGTGCGGCCGGGCAGGGAGTGGAAGAGGGGCCACAGGCAGCGGTTGGAGAAGTCGCGGTAGTAGCGCTCGACTTCCTCGGCATCCAGGTGGATGGGAATGACGCGGTAGGGATCGCCCGGGGCCTCGACGTCATCCCCCGGTCGGACGCCGCTGCCGGGCCAGCCCACCCAGCCGCCGCCCCGCTTGCGGAGCACGGGGTCCAGCGCCGAGGCCATGCCTCCCGACGAGGGCCGACGCGTGAGCCCGTGCGGACCGCGCTCGTAGTCGAAGGGCAGCCGGTTGCTCGCGATGACGAGCGACCCACTCCCCAGTGCCGCCGGCTCCGGCATCTCCCCACCCCTTGCTCGGATACACTATCGCGTCTCGCCGTTCCTGGATGTCGGCCAGCCGACGGAGCACGCCGCCGCGCGGCCTGCCAGAAGGAGTTGGGGGAGCCCGGGTCCGCCGGTGTGCGCCGGGCGGCGGTTGATGGTTGAATTAGGCTCTGCCCGCCCGCAGCCGCGGGCCGGCATCGCCATGAGAGGAGGCGGGGTGAGCGACGGGAGTCGCACGGGTGCAGGAGCGGCAATTGGGGGGCGGATCCCCCGCCGGGACGCATTGCGCATCCTTGCCGTGGCCGGAGCCGGCGGCGCGGCCTGGGGCCTGGGCGCGTTCCGGCGCTCGGGGCCCGTAGAGCGGTCCCGCATCCTGATGGGCACCGGGGTCCACCTGACGGTCCTGGGCCCGGACCGGGACGCGGCCGCAGCCGCCGCGGACGCCAGCTTGGCCCACATGGCCGGGCTGGAGGGCCTCCTCAGCCGCTACCGAACCGACAGCGAGGTGGGGCGCCTCAACGCCAGCGGAAGGCTGGCCGAGGCCTCGCCGGCGCTGCTCGACGTGCTGGCCCTGGCGGACCGCATCCACCGTATGGGGGACGGGGCCTTCGACGTCTCGATCCAGCCGCTGCTGGATCTGTACCGGGACCGGCTCGGCCTGGGCGCGGGCCCTCCCGGGCCGGCGGCGCTGGAAGCGGTTCTCGAGCGGGTCGATCAGCGCGCGCTGCGGGTGCGTGGCCGGAGCATCGAGAGCCGCCGGCCCGACCTGAGCATCACCCTGGATGGCATCGCCAAGGGCTACGTGGTGGACCGTGGGGTCGCGGTGCTGACCGGACGCGGCTTCGCCAACGTCTTCGTGGAGGCCGGCGGCGACCTGATGGCTGCGGGGGACAAGGGGCCGGGGCACCCCTGGCGGATCGGCATCCGCAGCCCGCGGCCGGGGATCTCCATCCAGGCGCGCTTCGACGCGCGCAACCGCGCCGTGGCCACGTCCGGCGACTACATGCAGCCCTTCACGGCCGACTACGCCCAGCACCACATCCTGGACCCGCGCACCGGAACCTCGGCGCCCGAGCTGGCCAGCGCCACCGTCGTCGCCCCCGATGCCGCCACGGCCGATGGCCTGGCGACCCTGGTCATGGTCCTGGGGCCCCGCCGTGGCCGCGAGCTGCTGGAAGACCTCTCCGGGTGCGAAGGCTATCTGGTCGGCAAGGATCTCGAGGTCGTCCGGACCTCGGGCTTCGCGGTGGTGTGAACGTGCCCGTGCTCACGGGAGTCGCGGCGCTCGGCGGGCTGACCCTGCTGTTGGCCTCGCTGCTGGTCCTGGCCAACCGCAAGTTGTACGTATACGAGGACCCGCGCATCGACCTGGTCGAGGAGATGCTGCCCCACGTCAACTGCGGCGCTTGTGGATTCCCCGGCTGCCGGCCCTTCGCCGAGGCGCTGGTGGTTGGCGACGTGGCTCCCGGAACGTGCACCGTCAGCAGCGAGGCGGAGCGGGCGAACATCGCCGGCTTCCTCGGTGTCGACGTCGGGGGGGAGGAGAAGCGCGTGGCTCGACTGGCCTGCGCCGGAGGCGCCAACGTGGCCCGCAACCACGCCCGCTACGACGGCCTGGCCTCCTGCCGGGGGGCGGCCCAGGTGGCCGGCGGCGGCAAGGGCTGCTTCTGGGGCTGCCTCGGGCTGGGCGACTGCGAGGCGGTCTGCGATTTCGATGCCATTCGCATGGACGCCCAGTCGCTTCCCGTCGTGGACGAGGAATCGTGCACCGCCTGCGGCGACTGCGTGGAGGTGTGCCCCAAGGACCTCTTTTCGCTGCATCCCATGAGTCGGCGGCTCTGGGTCTCCTGCAGCTCGCTGTTGGCCGGGGACGAGATGCTCGACGACTGCCAGGTGGCGTGCACCGCCTGTGCCCGCTGCGAGATGGACGGGCCGGGGGTGGTCAGCATGCAGGGCAATCTGCCGATAGTGGATTACAGCCGGGGCCCGGTGACCCGGGCGCCCATCGAACGCTGCCCCACCGGGGCGATCGTGTGGCTCGACGCGGACCGGGGCCCCCTCAAGGGCCCGGCCGCCACCAGAATCATCCGCAAGGGCGCGCTCCACGACGCGCCCACCTGATTGGTTGGGAGACCCGATGTTCGGTCGCAGCAAGAACGACAAGCCCCAGGTCAAGTACCCCGGCGAGCGCGCCGCCATGGACGGAAACACAGCCGTCATCATGGCCGAGCGCGAGTCGAGTGACGCAGCGGGCGCCTACCCCATCACGCCCTCCACGCAGATGGGCGAGTACTGGGCCGAGGCGGCGGCCGCCGGGCACGTCAACATCTCGGGGCGGCCCCTGATCTTCGTGGAGCCCGAGGGCGAGCACGCTGCCGCGGCCCTGACCGCGGGCATGGCGATGACGGGGCTGCGCTCGGCCAACTTCTCCTCCGGCCAGGGCATTGCCTACATGCACGAATCCCTGTATGCGGCCGTCGGCAAGCGCTTGACCTACGTGCTCAACATCGGCGCTCGCGCCATGACGAAGGCCACGCTCAACGTGCATGCCGGGCACGACGACTACCACTGCATCGACGACACGGGCTTCTTCCAGGTCTTCGCGAAGAACGCCCAGGCCTCGGCCGACCTGAACATCATCGCCCACCGCATCGCCGAGCTCTCCCTGAACCCCGGCGCCGTGGCCCTGGACGGCTTCCTCACCACGCACCTGATCGAGTCGATGCTGGTGCCGGAACGGGAGCTGATCGCCGAGTACCTGGGACGCCCCGACGACGAGATCGAGACGCCCACTCCCGCTCAGCGCATCCTCTACGGGGACACCCGGCGGCGCATTCCCCTGCTCTGGGACGTGGACAATCCGGTGATGGCAGGGCTGGTCCAGAACCAGGACGCCTACATGCAGAGTGTGGCGGCCCAGCGGCCCTTCTTCTTCGACCACATCCAGGAGCTCACGGACCGCGCCTTCCAGGAGTTCGAGGCGCTCAGCGGGCGCGCCTACCAGCGCGTCATGAGCTACCGGGCCGACGACGCCGACTACCTGATCCTGGGCCAGGGAAGCCTGATCCCCAGCGCCGAGGCCGTGGCCGATTACCTGCGCGAGAGCCGCGGCATCAAGCTGGGCGTCGTGGACATGGTGATGTTCCGGCCCTTCCCCGCGGACCTGGTGGGGCGGATCCTGAAGGGCAAGAAGGGCGTCGCTGTCTTGGAGCGCCTGGACCAGCCCCTGGCGGTGGACGCGCCGCTGATGCGGGAGATCCGGGCCACGATCTCGCGCTGCCTGGAGAACGGCCGCGCCCGCGGCGACGCGCCCCATGCGGATCTGTCCGCCTGGAAGCCCGGCGACGTTCCGGAGCTCTACTCCGGCTGCTTCGGAATGGGCAGCCGCGACCTGCAGCCCGAAGGGATCATCGGCGCGGTCGAGAACATGCTGCCCGACGGCAAGCAGAAGCGGCAGTTCTACCTCTCCATCGACTTCCTGCGCGACGAGGCGGTGACGCCCAAGCAGCAGATCCACCAGCAGGCCATCGAGGAGGCCTATCCCCACGTCCGGGAGCTGGCGCTGCGGGGCTCGGAGAATCCGGACCTGATGCCCGAAGGAAGCATCACCGTGCGCTTCCACTCGGTGGGCGGCTGGGGCGCCATCACCACCGGCAAGAACCTGGCCATGACCCTCTTCGACCTGCTCGGCTACCACATCAAGGCCAACCCCAAGTACGGCTCGGAGAAGAAGGGCCAGCCCACCACCTATTACCTGTCGGCTGCGCCCGAGCCGATCCTGGTGAACTGCGAGTACTTCCACGTGGACCTGGTGCTCTCGCCCGACCCCAACGTCTTCCAACACACGAATGCGCTGGCCGGGCTCAAGGAAGGCGGCGTTTTCATCATCCAGAGCGACGGCGAATCGCCGGAGAAGGTCTGGGAGAGCATCCCCCAGCCCTTCCAGAAGATCATCCTCGAGAAGCGGATCCGGCTTCACTACCTGGACGCCTTCCAGATCGCTCGCGACGAGGCGACGGATTCCGACCTCCAGCTCCGCATGCAGGGGATCGCCTTCCAGGGCGCCTTCTTCGCCGCGTCCCCCGTGATGGAGCAGGCCGGCCTCGACGAGGCGCGCCTCCTCGACGCCATCGAGAGCCAGCTTCAGCACAAGTTCGGCAGCAAGGGCGCCCGGGTCGTCGCGGACAACCTGCGCGTGGTGAAGCGCGGCTTCGACGAGCTGCGGGAGGTCGAGCCCGGCCCCCTGACGGAGCCGCAGGAGGCGGCCCGGCGAACGGCCGGCGGGCCGCCGCTGCCGGTCATGGTGGAGCGGCTTCCCCAGAGCCAGCAGCCGATCACCGACGTTCATCGCTTCTGGGAGCAGACCGGCAGCTTCTACGCCCGGGGCATGGGCAGCGACAACATCACGGACCCGTTCATCGGCCTCGGCGTGATGCCGGCGTGCTCGGCGCTGTTCCGGGACATGACCCAGATCCGCTTCGAGCACCCGGAGTGGATTCCCGAGAACTGCACCGCATGCGCCAACTGTTACACGGTCTGCCCGGACACGGCGATTCCGGGCCTGGTCAACGAGGTCGGGCAGATCCTGGACACGGTCGTCGGGCGTGTGCGCAAGCACGGGCACGGCCTGCAGCATCTGCCCAGGGCCGTGCGCCTGATGGAGCGCACCCTGCGGGGCCTGCTGGCGTCGGCCCAGGAGAGCGACTCCGTCGACGGGATGCTCGAAGAGGCGATCCAGAGCACCCTGCGCCAGAGCGAGCTGGACGACGAAGACAAGCAGCAGCTCGGCAAGGAGTTCGATCTCTTCCGCCAGGAGCTCGGCGGCTTCCAGTTCGCGCTGACGCGTCCCCACTGGACGCTCATGGAGAAGAAGGAGGCCGGCAGCGGAGGGCTGCTCTCCATCACGGTCGATCCCTACACCTGCAAGGGCTGCATGGCATGCGTGGAGGTCTGCGACGACGACGCCCTGCGGCCGCTGCGCCAGACCGACGAGTCCGTCGAGAAGCTCCAGCAGCACTGGAACCTCTGGCTCGACTTGCCCACCACGCCCCGCAAGTACATCCGCGTGGACGACCTGGAGCAGGGCATCGGGGCGCTGGAGACGATCCTGCTGGACAAGGCCAACTACCTGGCCTTCACCAGCGGCGATGGCGCCTGCCTGGGTTGCTCCGAGAAGACGGCGCTGCACCTGTTCGTCGCCACCGTCGAGGCGCTGATGCAGCCTCGCATCGCCAAGCACCTGGAGCACCTGGGGGAGCTGATCGCGCGGCTCGAGAAGCACGTGCAGCTCAAGCTGGTTCGGGACATCGACGTGGGCGACCCGTCCGCCATGGCCAAGATGGTCGGCGATCTCGGGGATCGCGACGTCACCCTCTCCGACATCGCCGAGCGCATGGGCGGCGAGGAGCCCATCGACCCGGAGTGGCTCCAGCGCATGACGCAGCTGATGGCGAAGCTGAAGGAGCTGCGCTGGAAGTACCAGGAAGGGGTCACCGGCGGCGGGCGTTCCCGGATGGGCATGCTCAACGCCACGGGCTGCACGTCGGTCTGGGGCAGCACCTACCCCTTCAACCCCTACCCCTTCCCCTGGGCGAACCATCTGTTCCAGGACTCACCGTCGCTGGCGATGGGCGTCTTCGAGGGGCATATGGCCAAGATGGCCGAGGGCTTCGCGGCCATCCGCAAGGCGGAGCTCGAGATCTCCGGCAGGTACAACCCCGTGGAGCACGACGAGTTCTTCACGTACTTCAGCTGGAAGGGCTTCAGCGACGAGGAATGGGAGCTGTGTCCGCCGGTCGTGGCCGTGGGCGGCGACGGGGCCATGTACGACATCGGCTTCCAGAACCTGTCGCGGCTCATGGCATCGGGGATGCCGGTCAAGGTGGTGGTGGTGGACACCCAGGTCTACTCCAACACCGGCGGTCAGGCCTGCACGTCGGGCTTCATCGGGCAAATCTCCGACATGGCCCAGTTCGGGAAGGCGATCCAGGGCAAGGACGAGCCGCGCAAGGAGATCGGCCTGATCGGCATGGCACACCGCACCACCTACGTGATGCAGAGCACCATCGCCCACCCGAGCCACATGATCGAGGGCTTCATTGGCGGTCTGAAGGCGCGGCGGCCCGCCCTCTTCAATATCTACAGCTCGTGCCAGCCGGAGCACGGTATCGGCGACGACATGAGCGCGCATCAGGCGAAGCTGGCGGTCGAGTCCCGCGCGTACCCGCTCTTCCGCTACGACCCGGACGCGGGCAAGACGCCGGAGGAGTGCTTCGACCTGGAGGGCAACCCGGCGCCGAACCTGGACTGGCCCACCTACAAGATGAAGTACCAGGAGGGCGGCCGGGAGCAGGAGATGGAAATCCCGATGACGTTCGCCGACTTCGCGATCACCGAGACCCGCTTCCGCAAGCACTTCCGCATGGCGCCCCCCGACACCTGGAACGACAACATGGTCCCACTGGGCGAGTTCCTGGACCTGGACGAGGACGAGCGCGAGGGCAAGTTCCCCTTCCTGTGGTCGGTGAATTCCAAGCAGGAGCTCAGCCGGCTGCTGGTTGCTCGGCCCATGGTGGAGTCGTGCGAGGACCGGCGCGACTTCTGGACCCAGCTCCGGGCGATGGCGGGCGTGGGCAAGCTCGAGCTGTCGCGGGACGACATCGCCGAGGACGTGCGCCGTGAGCTGGTGGGCAAGCTCGCCTCGAGTCTGATGCAGCTGGCAGGCGCAACGGGTGACACCGGCGGCGCACTGGCCTCGCTGGTGGAGCAGGCGCCCGCGGGTGGGGCGGAGGAGGCGCCTGCCGGCGCGGCCGACGCCATGGCCCCTTGGATCGACACCGAAGACTGCACCGCGTGCGACGAGTGCATGAACCTCAATCCCCAGATCTTCGCCTACAACGAGAACAAGAAGGCCATCATCGTCGACCCGCGCGGCGGCCCCTACCGGGACATAGTCAAGTCGGCGGAGCGTTGCACCGCGCAGGTGATCCACCCCGGGCTACCCCGGGACCGCAGCGCCAAGGACATCGACAAGTGGATCGCCCGCGGCGAGAAGTTCAACTGAACCGGCCATCCCGGATGAGACTGCTCGGGCTCAAGACGTTCCGGAACGGCATCCACCCGCCCGGGTCGAAGGACGAGACGGCGGGGCTGCCGATCCGGCAGTTTCCGTTCGCGCCCCTGCTCATCGTCCCGTTGGTCCAGCACCTGGGCAAGCCTTCCGTGCCGGTGGTGCGCGAGGGGCAGAAGGTGGCTCGCGGCGAGCGCCTGGCGCGCCCCGACGGCTTCATGTCCGTGGCGATGCACGCGCCGGCCTCGGGAACCGTACGCAGCATCGGGCTCACGCCCAGCATCACCGGGCGGATGGTTCCGGCCGTTTTCATCGAGCCCCAACCCGGCTCGACCCAGGAGGTGCTGGAGGGGACGCCGTGCCCGGTGGACACGGCCGGCCCCGCCGAGATCATCGAGGCGATCCAGGCGGCGGGTGTGGTGGGCCTGGGTGGCGCGGCCTTCCCCACCCACGCCAAGCTGCGGATTCCGGAGGGCCGCAGCGTGGACGCGCTCATCATCAACGGCGCCGAGTGCGAGCCCTACCTGACTACCGATCATCGGGTGATGCTGGAGCAGCGCGACGACGTCTTCATGGGCATCCGCTACCTGCTGCGTGCCTGCGGCGCACAGCGCGCCGTCATCGCCGTCGAGGCGAACAAGCTCGACGCGGCCGAACACCTGCGCGCCGGTCTCCCCGACGACCTGCCGGCTTCCGTTGAGGTGCTCCAGGTCAAGTACCCGCAGGGCGCCGAGAAGATGCTGGTCTCGGCATTGCTGCGGCGCGAGGTGCCTTCGGGCGGGCTTCCCCTGGACGTGCACGCGCTGTGCGTCAACGTGGCCACCACGGCGGAGATCGGCCGCCTGCTGCCTCACGGCCGGGGCATCCAGGAGCGGGTGATCACCGTCAGCGGACCGGCGGTGAAGCACAAGGGGAACTATCGGATTCCGATCGGGACCCCGCTGCGTTTCCTGCTCGCCGAGGTGGGCGTGGAGGAGGACGTGGCCCGCGTGTTCCTGGGCGGCCCGATGATGGGCGCGGCGGCCTCGAACCTGGACATTCCCATCACCAAGGGGACCTCGGGCGTCGTTGCCTTCGATGCCGACGGGGCCGAGCTCACCCACCGCCGGGTTCATCCGTGCATTCGCTGCGGCTACTGCGTGGATGCCTGCCCCGTGCTGCTCAACCCGTGCCAGCTGACCGCGCTGACGCGGGGAGAAGAGTACGGGCGCATGGCGGACGAGTTCCACCTGATGGACTGCTTCGAGTGCGGCTCGTGTTCCTACGTGTGCCCTTCCCACATCCCTCTGGTGCAGCAGTTCCGCATGGCCAAGGCGGCGGTTCGCAAGGCCGGGGCCGCCTGATGACGGACGTGGGCAAAACCCTCGAGATCCGCACCTCGCCCCACATCCTGAGCGGGCACAGCGTGGACGTGATCATGTTCAACGTGGTGCTGGCGCTGCTGCCCGTCACCGCCTTCGCCGTGTACGCCTTCGGACTGAGCGCGCTCCTGGTGCTGGGCGTGGCGGTCGCCTCGTGCCTCGTGACCGAGTGGGGGATCGGCCGCCTCGGGGGCCGCGCGTCCACCCTGGGAGACTGGTCCGTGGCGATCACGGGCCTGCTCTACGGGCTGACCCTGCCGCCGGGGCTGCCGCTCTGGATGGTGGCGGTGGGCGGCGTCGTCGCGGTGGCGCTGGGGAAGACGCTCTTCGGCGGCCTGGGCTTCAACGCCTTCAACCCCGCGTTGGTCGGGCGGGCCTTCCTGCAGGCGGCCTTCCCGGTGGCCCTGACCACCTGGTCGCCTGGGTTCGGGGCCGGCCGCTTCAGCGGGCTGGGCTCCTCCACGCTGACGCTTCCCTTCAGCCGCCCCCTCTACGACGCAGTCACCTCGGCGACGCCGCTGGCGCTGTGGAAGTTCGACCGGCAGGCCAGCGAGGTTGGCGAGCTGGCGCTGGGCTTCGTGGGGGGCTCGACGGGGGAGACCTGCGCGCTCTTGATCCTGATGGGTGGCGCCTACCTGGTGGGGCGCAACATGATGAACTGGCGCATCCCGGCCGGCATCTTCGCCGCGGTGATTGTGCTCAGCGGCGCGCTCCACGCGCTGGACCCGCAGACCTACGCTTCTCCCGGCTTCATGCTCTTCTCCGGCGGACTCATGTTGGGGGCCGTCTTCATGGCCAGCGACATGGTCGGCTCTCCCATGACGTCGGCCGGTTGCCTGGCGTACGGAGCGCTGATCGGCGTCCTGGTCGTGGTGATCCGGACGTGGGGAGGTATGCCCGAGGGTGTGATGTACGCGATCCTCCTCGGCAACGCCGTCACCCCACACATCGACCGCTGGATCCAGCCCGTGCCCTACGGCGCGTCGCCGCGCAAGGAGCCCCGATGAACGGGCCTCCCGTCGCGGCGGGCGCTCCGCCCAGCGTCTGGCACATGTACCGCGCGATGGTGGGCGTGGGCCTGGTCTGCGCCGTGCTCATCGTCAGCGTGTACCAGTTCACGGCACCGGTCATTGCGCGCAACCGGGCCGAGGCGCTCCGGGCGGCGATCTTCCACGTGCTTCCGGAGGCGCGCTCCAGCCGCAGCTTTCGCGTCGCACCCGGAGATCGCTTCGAAGCCGTGGAGGGCGAGGCTCCGGCCGGCTCGCGTCTGGTGCACGCGGGCTACGACGAGGGCGGGCGGCTGGTGGGCCTGGCCGTCGAGGCCGAGGGCATGGGCTACCAGGACGCGATCCGTGTGCTCTACGGGTACGCGTTCGAACGGGACGCGGTCATCGGGTTCCAGGTCCTCGAGAGCCGCGAGACGCCGGGGCTGGGAGACCGGATCGAGACGGACCCCGCATTCCTCGCCAACTTCGAGCATCTCGACGTGTCCCTGGACGAGGCGGGTGCGGCTCCGCTGCACCCCGTCGAATCGGTCAAGCACGGGCAGAAGCAGCACCCCTGGCAGGTGGACGGCATCACCGGCGCCACGATCTCGTCGGTGGCCATCGCCGCGATCCTGCGCAACAGCACGGCCTGGTGGATCCCGCGTATCCGCCGGAGCCTGGACGACTTCCGGGAGGCGCCCTAGCCGATGTCGGGTCCGCTGCCGCAGACACCCACGACCGACGAGTTCATCAAGGGACTCTGGAGGGACAATCCCGTCTTCGTCCAGGTCCTGGGCATGTGCCCGGCGCTGGCGGTCTCCAACACCGCGCGCAACGCGCTGGCCATGGGCCTGGCCACGAGCTTCGTGCTCCTCATGTCGAACGCGGTGGTGTCCTCGCTGCGCCATTTCATTCCCAAGCAGGTGCGGATTGCCACCTACATCCTGGTGATCGCCACGTTCGTGACGGTCGTGGACTATGCGATCCAGGCCGTCAGCCTGGAGCTTCACAAGGCTCTCGGCGCATTCATCTCGCTGATCGTCGTGAACTGCCTGATCCTCGGCCGTGCCGAGGCCTTCGCCTCCAAGAACGGCCTCGGGCGCTCCACGATGGACGCTCTTGGCATGGGGCTGGGCTTTACGGTGGCGCTGTTTGCGCTGGGGGCGGTTCGGGAGATACTCGGCAGCGGGACCTTCTTCGGCTTCCCCCTGTTCCACGAGAACTTCCAGCCCTGGATCGTGATGATCCTGCCCAGCGGCGGCTTCTTTACCCTGGCGGGGTGGCTGTTGGTGTTCAACGTCCGGACGCAGCGGCGGGAGCGCGCCGCGGCCCTGGATGCGGAGGCGCTTCGATGAGCGACGCCCCGCTCTGGTCGATCTTCGTCAACGCGTGCCTGATCAACAACTTCGTGTTGGCCTACTTCCTGGGTCTGTGTCCATTCCTGGGGGTCTCGGGGAAGCTGGCTACGGCTACCCGCATGGGCGGAGCGGTGACCTTCGTCATGCTGGTGAGCTCGGTGTGCGCCTTCGGAATCCAGCAGCTGCTCACGGCCATCGACGCGCCGTACCTGCGCTTGATCTCCTTCATCGCCGTCATCGCCTCCACGGTGCAGCTGGTCGAGATGTTCATCAAGAAGGTGAGCCCCGCGCTCTTCCGCGCCCTGGGCATCTTCCTTCCCCTCATTACCACCAACTGCGCCATCCTGGGGCTGGCCCTGTTCCAGACCAACAAGGGCTACGACTTCGCCCAGTGCCTGGTCTACGCCCTGGGCGCAGGCGCCGGCTTCACCTTGGCGCTGGTGCTGATGGCGGGCCTGCGCGAGAAGCTCGAGCTGGCGGAGGTTCCCGACGTGGTGCAGGGCACCGCGCTGTCCCTGGTTCTGGCCGGTATCCTGTCCATTGCGTTCATGGGCTTCGCGGGCCTGGGAGGATGAGGCGATGCTGACCCACTACGTGGTCGGCCTGATCGGAATGGCGGTCCTGCTGGCGGCCTGGTTGGCCGTCCAGCAGGCCTGGCGCCGTACCTTCCCGGAGGGCTCGGCCGATCCGGACGTCCTGGCGGAGCGCATGGGCTGCGGCGGATGCGCCTCGCGCGACCGCTGCGCAACCCCCGACGAGACGGCCCGGCGGGCCGGAGAGGAGATCCGATGAGCGACGCGATCGTACACCTGGAGGAGTATCAGACCGGTGCGCGCCACCAGGCGAAACTGATCTCCAGCGAGCGGATCACGTCGAATGCCGCGGAGGTGGAGGTTCGCGAGCTGGTGCTGGACGTGGAGCGCCCCGACTTCTCGTTCGAGCTCGGCCAGTGCATCGGTGTGATGGCGCCGGCGGCGCCGGGCTTCGGTCACGCCCATCACTTCCGCCTGTACAGCGTTGCCGATCTCCCCGAGCGCGGCGCGTCCGGCCTGCCGCGCATCAAGATCTGCGTGCGCCGCTGCAGCTACATCGACGAGTACAGCGGCGAGGAGTTCAAGGGAATTGCGTCCAACTACCTGTGCGATCGGCGGCCGCCCGACGAGATCACCATCACGGGTCCCTTCGGGCTGCCCTTCGAGGTGCCCGACGAGCGGGACGCCAACCTGCTGCTGATCGGCAGCGGAACCGGGATCGCGCCGTTCCGGGCCCTGGTCAAGCACATCTACCGGGACGTCGCAGACTGGGAGGGCCGGATCTGGCTCTTCTACGGCGCACGCAGTGGCCTGGAGATGCTCTACATGAACGACGAGCGGGACGACTTTGCCCAGTACTACGACCAGGAGACCTTCGAGGCATTCAAGGCGCTGAGCCCGCGCCCGGCCTGGAACGAGTCGATCGCGTGGGACCAGGCCATCCAGGATCGGGCCGCGGAGCTCTGGGAGATGCTGGGGGGAGCGAAGACCTACGTCTACGTGGCCGGTCTGGAGCCGATGCTCGAGGAGCTGGACACTGTGTTCAGTGGGCTGGCGGGCTCCGAGGAGAAATGGCAGCGGCGCAAGGCGGAGCTGATGGCCGGCCGCCGCTGGGTCGAGCTGGTCTACTGAGGCGTACGCGGTTTTCGTCGAACGGGTGGGCAAGTGGTATCGTCACAAGATCCCCGGCTGGGGAGATGAGGTTCTGCTCCTGGGCTGTTCGCAGATGAGGACACTACGCTGAACGACGTCTGGCATCTGGGCACCGTGAACTGGCTGCAAGCGCTCCCCGAAGAGCAGGTGGAGGCCCTTCGCAGTCACTCCACGCATGGCGAGTACGAAGCCGGCGCGACCATCTTCACGCCTGAGTCGCATCCCCACTCGGTCTACCTGCTGGAGCAGGGGATCGTACGCATCTACCGCCTGTCCAAGGACGGCGCCGAGACGACCTTCGGCTACGTGGCGCCGGGCGAGGTCTTCGGAGAGCTGCCGGCGTTCGGCGACTTCCCTCGGGAGAGCTTCGCGGGCACGGTGAAGCACTCGCACGTGTGGAAGATCCCGGTCGGGGTGTTCCAGACGCTCATGGAGTCGAAGCCCGGCGTGGCGATCGAGATCACCCGGCAGATCGGCCAGCGCCTGAAGCGCATCGAGAGTCGGGTCGAGAACCTGGTCTTCCGCGACGTGCGAGCGCGGGTCGCCCATATCCTGCTGGAGCTGGCCCAGGACTTCGGCAAGCAGGCCAACGGCGGCCGCGAGCTGGAGGTGGAGTTCACCCAGGCCGAGTTGGCAACCCTGGTGGGCTCGACCCGTCAGACAGTCAACGAGAGCCTGCGCAGCCTGGAAGAATCCGGGCTGATCGCGCGGGAGGGCCGCCGCCTGGTGATCGTCAAGACCAATGAGCTGCGGCGGGCCACACGGCCTCGGGTCGAACTGGGTTGAGCTCGCCGGGACGTCCAAGCGGCTGACCCGCCCAGGCCGCCCGGATCACGCGCATGACCCAGGCCGTGCGCTGAGTTGCCCCGCCTGGCAGGGGACGCCAGGCTCTGGCCATGTCGGAGGCGCCGGTCATCGTGGTGTCGGGCGCCCCGCGCTCGGGAACCTCGCTGATGATGCGGATCCTCGAGGCCGCGGGCGTCCCTCCCCTGTGCGACGACACCCGCCCGCCGGACGAGCACAACCCCCACGGCTAGGCTGCGCGACGCCCCGGGTCGCACCGTCAAGGTGGTCCTGCCGCTGCTGCGGCACCTGCCCCCGGATCGGCGCTACCGGGTGGTCCTGATGCGCCGCGATCCCGACGCCGTGGCGCGCTCTCAGGACGCCATGCTGGCGCGGCGCGGCGCGACGCCGGACCCGGACCGCGCGGCCGTCCGACGCAGCCTGGTGCGGCAGCTGCGCGCGGCGGAGACGCTGCTGGAGGCGCGTCCCGAGTGCGACTGGCTGGGCGTCGACTACGACCGGCTGGTCTCGGACCCCGTGCCCGAGCTCGAGCGCGTGCTGCTCTTCCTGAGGCGCGATGCCACACCTGCGAAGCTGGCGTCCATCGTCGAGCCCGCCCTGCGGCGCCAGCGGCCGGCGCGGGATTGAGGGCGCCGCGTCACTCGCTCGCTCGCGCCTGCTCGGCGATCACCTTCTCCACCTCGTTCAGGATCACGATCTCGCGCAGCTGCTCCGGCGACAGCTCGCCGTTCTTGAGCGCGCTGCGCACCTGGATCGCAAAGGGCTCCCGCTCGCCCAGTGCGGCGATCACCCCCATGGTGACCAGACGCCGGTCGCGCAGCGAGAGCGCCGGTCGAGTCCAGACCTCGCCGAAGAGCTGCTCCAGCATCAGGTCGAAGAACGCCATGGCTCCCGCCGGCGGGGCGGGCAGATCGCCACAGTAGACCTCGTTGAACTTGGCTAGGCCTCGCTCTCGCCGCTTGGAATCGGACATCGTGTGGGTTCTCCTTGTCTGGGGCGGTCGCAATGATATCGTGATCGCCGTGTCATCTCTGGAATCCCGCCTCGCTGACTACGCC
>JAFDET010000372.1 GCA_019310195.1 Deltaproteobacteria bacterium | reverse complement strand
CCCTGCAGGGGGCGGGGATCGCGGACTCGGAGGGGGCCGGCCGTTTCGCCGGGCGTGTGATACTGGACGCCGTCGCCGCCAGTCTGGTATGAGCGTGGGTGAGGGAGGCCTGTCATGAGCGAGGGCGGCGGTGCGGTAGGGGGCGCGTTCGGCGAGCGGCTGGTCCGAGCGCTCCGGCTCGACGCCAGCCTCTATGAAGAGGTGGAGCACGATCCGTCGGCCCTGCCCCAGGCACTGGGCGTGGTGACCCTGGCCGCCATCGCGGCCGGCTTGGGGAACCCTACGACCCAGGGCGTGGCCGCGGTGCTGGGCGGCCTCATCGGCAGCTACCTGGGATGGCTCGCCAGCGCGGGGCTCATCTGGGTCGTCGGCGTGCGCATGATGAATCTCACGTCGGATTACGGAGAGCTGCTGCGCACCCTGGGCTTCGCGGCCGCGCCGCAGATTGTGATGGTCGTGGGGGTAGTGCCGGTGCTCGGCGTGCTCGCCGTTCCGCTGGTCACGATGTGGGGCCTGGCGGCCTACGTGGTGGCGGTGCGTCAGGCGCTCGACGTGTCCACCGGACGCGCTCTCTGGGTCTGTGTGCTGGCCCTGGCCCTGGCCATGCTGCTGGTCTTCTCACTCGCCCGATTGCTCGGCGGCTAGTCTTCCGGAGGCGCCGGGGTCGGTTCGTCGGATTCCGCTTGCCCCCGCTTGCGCCACATGCCCAGGGCCACGGTGAGCGTCGCCAGCAGGAGCTCGTCGAGCATGGGTACCGGGTCCGGGAAGACCAGGTTCACGGCCAGCAGCACCGCGGCCAGCGCGAACAGCGTCGGGAAGCGCAGCCTCGACAGGTAGCGGAGCGCCAGGGCCATGACCGGCGTCCGTGCGGCCCCGGCCATCAGGAGCGCAGCGCGTGGCAGGGGAGGGAACGCGGCATTCCGCGAGCATAGCGCCGGGGGCGCCGGGCTCAGCGGGCCCGCTACTCTCGCCGGCTCGAGGAGGGAGAGCGACATGAAGCGCATCTTGGTCGTCGGCGGAGTCGTTCTGGTGCTGGCCGTGGCGGGCATCCTCTGGTTCGTGTCCTCGCGGCTCGATTCCATGGTGGCCCAGCTCATCGAAACCCACGGCAGCCAGGCCACGGGCACGGCGGTTCGGGTGGGCTCGGTGAGCATCGACGTGACCGGAGGCCGCGGCACCATCCGCGGGCTGCGCGTGGCCAATCCGAAGGGCTACTCGCGCGGCGATGCCTTCGAGCTGGGCGAGATCACCCTGGGCATCGACCTGGGCTCGATCCAGTCGAGCCCGATCGTGATCGACGAGCTCACCGTGAGCGCGCCGAAGGCGAGCTACGAGGTCGATGCCAAGGGGCGCTCGAACTTCGACGCCATCAAGGCCAACCTGGATCGCGGCGCCGGCGCCGCGCCGGCGGAGGCGAGCGGGGGCGAGTCGTCGCCGCCGCGCATCGCGATCAAGCGCTTCGTGTTCCAGGAAGGCTCGGTCAGCGCCGATTTCCGCGCCGTCGATCCGAAGCGCGAGAAGCTCGAGGCCGAGCTGCCGCCGGTGCGGCTCCAGAACGTGGGCGGATCCAAGGGCGGCACGCCCGGCGAGCTGGGCAAGACCATCGCGGGCGCCTTCACCCGCGCCGTGGCGAAGACCGTGGCGGCCAACGAGGCGGGTCGGGCCACCGAGAAGGCCGTGGGCGACAAGCTCGGGGGCGAGGCCGGCAAAGCCGCCGGCGATCTGATGAAGAAGATCATGGACTAGCGGGCCAGCAGCTCTCGAATGAGTTGCGGCGCCGAGCTGCGCCAGTCGGGCGCGTCGGTGTGGATCGCGGCGTGGCGCGCCTCGCGCACCGGCTCGAACGACGCCGCGCTTCGCGCGTAGCGCTCGGGTCCCGCGTCCGAGGGGTCCGTTCCCTCCCGGGAGCGCCGGGCCAGGCGTGCCAGCGTCTCGTCCTTCCCGCAGCGGGCTTCGAGCACGGCCAGCGTCGTGCCTCGCGCCTCTGCCCAGCGCTGCGCCTCTTCCCGCTGCGCGGTTCGGGCCCAGGTGGCGTCGAGGATCGCCACCCGCCCCGACTCCACCACGGGCGCGGCCCGCTCCAGCAGGGCCGTGTACACGCTGGCGATGCGGTCGTCCGTATACAGCTCGGTGCCGCCGCGCTCCGCGGGCGCCAGACCCGCCAGGCGCTTGCGGACCCGGTCCGACGCCACGACGACGCCGTCCAGCGCATCGGCGGCCAGCTCTGCCAGGGTGGACTTGCCGCTGCCCACGACGCCCGCCACCAGCAGCAGCGCTCCGGCTCCGCGCCGCTGCAGCGCATCCGCCGCCAGCTCCAGGTGGCGGCCGGCACTCTCGCGTGCGCCCCGACGCTGGGCCTCCGGGATCTCCGGATCTGCGGCCGACAGGGCCGCCACCTTGGCCCGCACTCCCGCGCGGTAGGCGCTGAAGTAGTCCACCACGGAGTAGAGGTCGAAGTCGTCGCTGGCCCGGGCGTAGCGGCGCACGAGGCGCTCGGACCAGGCGCGGCGCTCCCGGTAGGCCAGATCCATGGCCAGGAAGGCCACGTCGGACGCCGCATCGATGCGACGCAGGCGCTCCGAGAACTCGATGCAGTCGATCAGGAGCGGCGCTTCGGAGCCGGGCTCGAACCACACATGGTCCAGGTGGAGATCCCCGTGACCGTCGACGGCACGGCCCTCC
>JAFDET010000126.1 GCA_019310195.1 Deltaproteobacteria bacterium | reverse complement strand
GCCCGAGGCAACCCACTGCGCGTGGCCTGCCTGGATGGACGAGGGCGCGCAGTGAGCCGCAGGCGAGCGAAGGGCCTCGGCCGGCTAAGAATGGCCGCCCCGCTACGCCGGCAGATCGATCAGGATCACCGTCTCGCGGTTGTCGGCGGTGCTGGCGGTCATGGTGCCGCCCTGGGAACGCACCACCGCGTCGGCCAGCACCAGCTCCTCGGCCGCGGGCACGATCGCGTCGGGGCTCTCGAAGCGCATCAGCACGCGCACCGCCGGGCCGCCCCGCAGCCCGTCCTCGTGATGCCGGGAGGCCACGTAGATGTCGCCGCGCTCCGGTACCAGCTCCAGCGCCTTGTCCAGCAGCGCTTCGAAGGCGAAGCGAAGCTGAGCGGCGTCGGCCTGGGCCATGGCCTGCTCGCGATCCAGCTCGCGCAGCACCACCAGGCGCCGGGTCTGGATCTCGTCGCGCTGGGCCTCCAGCAGCTCGTCCAGCAGCGCCGAGACGTCCACCGCCTTGCACTCGGGCGCGCCCAGGGCCGCGAAGCGGGCCAGGCGGTCCACGGTGGATTCGATGCGCCGTACGTCGTCCGCCACCACCCCCGCGAAGCGGCCGCGGAAGTCCGGGTCGTCGAAGCGCTCGGGCAGCAGCGACGAGAATGTGCGGATGGCGACCAGCGGGTTGCGCACCTCGTGGGTGATGGCGCCCACCAGCTTGCGCAGGGAGTCCTCGGCCATGGCCAGGGGCGGCGCCGCGCCGACCTGGGCGTCCGGGGCCGGCGCGGGTGCGGGAGGGGCAGGCATCGCTGCGGTCGGCGGTCGCGGGGCGGCCTCCATGGCCGGCGGCAGGTCCGGCTCGCCGGCCTCCTCGAAGGCCAGGACCGGCTCGGTCCACTCGCCGGCTGCGTCGAAGCGCAGCTCGCGGGCGCCCAGCTCCTCGCCGCCGCCGGTCGCCAGGCTGCGGGTCACCACCGCCTCCAGCTCGCGTAGGTTGCCGGGCCACGGGTAGGCGCGAAGCTCCTGGACCGCATCGGCCGCCAGGCGGCGGGGCGCCTCGCCCCGGGCGTTGCACCAGGCCAGGGCCGTATCGGCGGCAAAGGGCTCCACGGCGTCGGGGCGCTCGCGCAGGGGTGGGATCCTCACCTCCAGGCCGGCCAGCATCTGGGCCAGCCCCAGGTCGAGGGACTCGGCCGGGTCGGCGGGGCCCAGCTCCGAGCAGGTGGCGATCCAGCGCACCCGCGCCGGCGGGCCGGCCACGCCCTCGGGCAGGCCGCTCTCCAACCAGGTGCGCAGGCGCCGCTGCGCGGGGAGCGGCAGGCGTTCCACCTCCTCGAGGCACAGCGAGAGCCCACGTGCCGCCGCCGGCTCTGCCGCGGCGGAGGCGATCTCGCGCCGCAGCTCTTCGGTCGACAGCCCCTCGCAGGCGATGCGCGCCAGGTGGCCGCCTCCGCTGCCCCCAAAGGTATGGACGTAGGCGGCCAGCAGCCCGCGGCCGGTTCCGGGCTCACCGCGCACCAGCAGCGGGACCTCGCAGAGGTGCGGGTCCAGCGCCCGCAGCACGGCGGGTAGCTCCAGATCGGCGAACCAGCGCGCGAAGCGCTGGGAGACTGCATCCCGCGCGCGGCGCTCGGACAGGGTGGCCGCGCGGCGCCGGGCCCGCAGGGCCCGAACCTGGCGACGCAGCGCCGTGGCCTCGGGCGGGAAGCCCAGGACCTGCACCGGCAGGGTGTCGAAGAGCCGCCGGGCCTCCTCCACGTCGGCAGCGCCCACCAGCAGGATCCAGGCCGCGTCCGGGTGCCGCGCCGAGTGGTCGTGGGCGAACTCCAGCTCCTGCTCGAAGTCGCCCGACAGGCCCATGACCACGACGTCGGGCCGCGCGGCGCCGCGGAACGCCGCGTCCGTGGGCGCGCCCAGCACCGCATCGGGCCCCGCGCCCGCGAGGCGGGCGAGAGAGGCCTGAAGAGGGCCGTCGCGATGAACAATCCAGATGGTGGCCATCCGACCGGTGAACTCCGGGGCGAGGTCGAGATCCCGGTCGTGCGAGCCGACCCCCGGCTGCACCTTCCCGAGCTTTGTTGACCGCAAGCGGCGTGCCAAGCATGGGGTACCGGCGGGCGCTGCGCAGCGGGTGCCCCCAAGCGCGCGCCGGCCAACGAAAAGCCTCCCGGCTCCCCGAGGGCCCCCGAGTCCGGCGCGGGGACGCCCCTCACCCAGATTGGGCAAAAGACTTCCACTTCGCGCGTTGGTAGAGTACCCGGGCACGCAAGCGACGGGGGGAGCCGTGGCGCTGATCGACGGTGGACCGGAAGTCCGCCTGCGTAATTTCTTCGATCGACCGTACGACGACGCGATCTCCGCGGCCCGTACCTGCTACTCGCCGCGCGTCATCGATCCCGACGAGATCACCGATCGGCAACGCACGAACATCGGTCCGCTGACCTTCAACGGTGGACACCACACCGTGTATCAGCACGCGACCTTCGAGTTCGCGCTGTCCGGAATCTCGCGGCAGCTGGTCTGGTGCTTCCTGCACGCCTTCCCCTTCTACAACACCGAGCAGCAGAGCCAGCGCTACGTGAAGCTGGACGAGGTGCGCGCCCACGTGCCGCCCGGCCTGCAGGGCGAGGCGCGGGCCATCTACGTGCGCGCCGTAGAAGAAGCCTGGCGCGCCTACGCCGAGCTGACCCGGCGCCTCGAGCCGCTGACCCAGGGAATCCTGGCGGACCTGTGGCGACTGAAGGACCGGCAGTCCAAGGCCTTCGGCCGCAGCGTGCGCCGCGAGGCCGAGAAGAAGGCCATCGAGACCGCGCGCTACGTGATCCCGATCGGCTGCCACACGGCCATGGTCTACACGGTGTCGGGGCTGGTGCTGCACCGGCTGCGCCGCATGGCCGTCACCTGTGATGCGCCCGATGAGGCGCGCGACGTCGTGGAGCGGATGATCGCCTGCGTCGAGACCGTGGACCCGGACTTCTTCGGCCGCATCGGTGAAGGACCGCTCGACGAGGCCGACGCCCTGGAGCGCAACCTGCCGGGGCCCGCGCTCGGCGACAAGGCGGCGGTGGAGGCCTTCGACCGCTCGCTGGAGGGCCGCGTCTCCCGCCTCGTGGATTGGGGAGCGCGCGGGCCCGCGGTGGTGGCCGACGCGGTGCGCCACGTGCTGGGCCGCCCCCAGCTCGACGACACCGAGGCGCTGGCCCTGGCGCTGGATCCGGCGCGGAATCGCTACCGGCTGGACACCCTCAACGTGTCGGCCCATGCGCCCATCATGCGCACGCTGGACCATGCCCACTACACGTTCCGTAAGAGGCTCTCCCACACGGCGGACTCCCAGGACCAGCGCCATCGCATGGTCCCGGGCTCCCGGCCGCTGCTCTCGCGCACCGTGCCCGGCGAGGTGGACGTGGTGGAGCCGGGACTGATCGCCGAGGACCCGGGCTGCCACGCCGTTTTCACCGAGGCCGTGGAAGCGGCCTGGGATGCGCGCGGGAGACTCCTGGCTCGCGGCGTACTTCCGGAGCTGGCCCTGTACGTCCTACCCAACGCGCTGTCGCTCCGCTTCGAGGAGTCGGGCTCGCTGCTCCACCTGATCCACAAGTGGACCATGCGCACCTGCCTCAACGCCCAGCGCGAGATCTGGGAGGCCTCGATGGACGAGATCGAGCAGGTCCGCGACGTGCACCCGGAGCTGATGAAGCACGTGGGTCCGCCCTGCTCCGTCCGTAGCGGCCGGGTGCGGCCGCGCTGCACCGAGGGCACCCACTTCTGCGGGATCCCGGTGTGGCGCAGCTTCCCCGACGTGGAGCGGCGGATCTAGTGCGCCCGCTCCTACACGCGGTGCTGGGCTCGTTCTTGCTCCTGGCGGCGCTGCCGGCGCGCGCCGACGCGCTGCGCGGCGATCTGGATCTCCGGGGCACCTGGTACGTGCTGGTCCACTACAAGGACAGCGCCACCAACAACCCGGACTTCGAGCGCTGGCTGGACCGGATCTGGGTCCTGGAGGAGTCCGGCTCGCGGCTCAAGTGGATCGATTACCCCATCGTCGTGTTCGGGGACGACTCAGGCCGCTTCGAGCGCAGCGGAGGCCAGTACGCGCGAATTCTGGAGTTCTGGGAGCCGAGTCCGAAGCAGCTGCAGCAGATCCAGTCCGGACTCGAGGTGAACCCGCGCGGCTCCAAGACCAAGACCGTGCGCGGCTCGGCGTCCGAGGGCTGGCGCTCGCGCAGTGCCATCGGCGGCTTCTCGGCGAATACGCTGACCTACACCGAGACCTGGATCATCGAAGGCGATGGCGGGCTTCCGGTGTTCCGCATCGAAGACTCGCTGGGTGGCGCCCGCGCCGAGAGCCTGGACGGGGTGACCGAGTACCGGACCACCGAGATCCTGCCTGGCGGGGACGAGCTGCGCGGGACCTTCAACCGCGACGGCACCCGGATCGGCACCTTCCGGATCCTGAGGGCCGGCGCCGTCGGGGATGTACAGGGCTCCCGCAGTCAGGAGCAGATGCGCCGGAAGTGGGAGATCGAGGGAATGGACGGCGTGCTCGGAACCGCGATGGTGGGGGTCAGCGCCGAGCAGGTGAAGGCCGACTCCGAAGCCGTGCGCGCCCAGGTGGAGAAGAACATCGACGCCTCCATGCGGGACCGGGGACTGGATCTGGTGCGATACCAGGGTGGGGTGGACGACGTGGTCGATCAGATCATGGCCGAGCTGAAGCGCGGCACGAGCCCGGAGGACGTCGAGGCCATGGTCCGCCAGGGCAAGATCGCACCGCGGTCTATGCGCCGAAGGCGTTGACACCGGAGGGCATCCGCCGGGCCGGGCCGCGGGACCTGGAGGTCGTGACCGGGCTGTGGCTGACCCTGGGCGACCACCACGCGGCCCTCGACCCGGCCTTCGGCGTGCGGAGCGATGACCGGGGGCGCGCGGAGGCCCGCGAGATCGTGCGGCGGCTGCTGCGCGACCCGGACGCGGCGCTGCTGCTCTGGGAGGGCGGCGAGGGCCGGGCCCTGGGGCTGTCCATCGTGCGGGCGGCGCGGGCGCCCGGCGTGGCGCTGGAGGACGAACGCGCCGAGATCAGCGACCTGTGGGTGGATCCGGAGGCACGGCGCCGGGGCATCGGCCGCGCGCTGGCCGACGCGTCGCTGGCCTGGGTGCGCCAGCGCGGGGTCGAGCGGGTCACCGTTCGCGTGGCGGTCGCCAACGCCGAGGGGCAAGCTTTTTGGCGGGCGCTGGGCTTCGCCGATCTGCTCGACGTGCTGCAACGCCGGCTGTAGCTTCTGCGCTTTCAGGAGCCGTACATGCCCCCCGCCCTAAACCGTTTGGCCGAAGACCTGAACAGCCGCCTGGAGGCGGCCGCGCCCGAGGTGCTGGCGATGCTCTCGGCCTACGGCCGCCGCATCTACTTCCCCAAGGGCATCCTCTCCCAGGGCGCCGAGGCCAAGAAGCACGCCCACAAGGTGAACGCCACCATCGGAATCGCCACCGAGGGCGGTCACGCCATGCACCTGTCTTCCATGGCGCGCCATGTGGGCGATCTCGCCCCTGAGGAGATCTACAACTACGCGCCGCCCGCCGGACGCCCCGGGCTGCGGGAGCGCTGGCGCGAGAAGCTGCTCGAGGAGAACCCGTCGCTGCGCGGCAAGCAGTTCGGCCTGCCCGTCACCACGGCGGCCATCACCCACGGCCTGTCCCTGGTCGGCGAGCTCTTCCTGGACCCCGGCGACCTGCTGGTGCTGCCCGACAAGCTGTGGGGCAACTACCGGCTGGGCTTCGAAGTCAGGCTCGGCGCCGAGATCGTCACCTACCCGTTCTTCCGCGGTCAGGGCTTCAACACCGAGGGCTTTGCGGAAGCGCTGGCGACCCATGCGCGGGGCCGCGAGAAGCTGGTGGTGCTGCTCAACTTCCCCAACAACCCCACGGGCTACATGCCCACAGCGGCCGAGGGGGACGCCATCGCCGCCGCGCTGGTTGCCCAGGCCGAGGCCGGAACCCGGATCGTCGCCCTGTGCGACGACGCCTACTTCGGGCTCTTCTACCACTTGGGTGGCGAGTCCATGACCGAGTCGCTGTTCGGCCTGCTCACCGGGCGCCACCCCAACCTGCTGGCGGTGAAGCTGGACGGCGCCACCAAGGAGCTCTTCGCCTGGGGCCTGCGTTGTGGCTTCATCACCTTCGGCCCGGGACGCCCGGACAGCGCCGAGGAGGTCTGCACGGTGCTGGACGCCAAGGCGCGGGGCGCCATCCGCGCGGCCATCTCCAACAGCCCCATGCTCTCCCAGAGCGTGGTGGAGAAGGCCCTGTCCTCGCCGTCCCTGGCCGACGAGCGCAAGGAGAAGTCCGAGCTGCTGCGCGCGCGGGCGGCCCGGGTCTTCGAGGTGACCGGCTCCCCCCGCTTTGCCGAGAGCTGGGAGGTCTATCCCTTCAACAGCGGCTACTTCATGTGCGTGAAGGTCCAGGGCGTGGACGCCGAGACGGTCCGCAAGCGCCTGCTGGAAGACGAGGGGATTGGAGTGATCTCGACCGGCCCCCACGACATCCGGGTGGCCTTCTCGTGCCTCGAAGAAGAGGGAGTGGAGCCCCTCTTCGAGGCCCTGCACCGGGTCGTCCAGAAGCTTCGCACGGACTGAGCCGGGCCCGGGGGCGGGCTCGGGAGCCGGCAGCCGGGGGTCCGAGAACCGCTCAAGTCCAGGGCTTTTCGCTCCGATGCAGGGGCATGTTCCGAGACCGCTCCATCCTCATCACCGGAGGGACGGGCAGCTTCGGCCGCGTGCTGGCCCGCACCCTGCTCCGCAACCACGCTCCGCGCCGCCTCGTGATCTTCTCGCGAGACGAGCTGAAGCAGTACGAGATGCGCGCCGAGTTCGGCGACGACCCGCGCATGCGCTTCTTCATCGGGGACGTCCGTGACCGCGAGCGCCTGGAGCGCGCCTTCGACGGCATCGACCTGGTGGTTCACGCGGCCGCCATGAAGCAGGTGCCCGCCGCCGAGTACAACCCGTTCGAGGCCATCAAGACCAACGTCTTCGGCGCGGAGAACGTGATCAACGCCGCCATCGACCGCGGGGTCGAGCGCGTGATCGCGCTCTCCACCGACAAGGCGGCGAACCCCATCAACCTGTACGGCGCCACCAAGCTGTGCAGCGACAAGCTCTTCGTGGCCGGCAACAGCTATGCGGGCGAGAACGGGGCCCGCTTCGCGGTGGTTCGCTACGGCAATGTGGTGGGAAGCCGCGGCAGCGTGGTGCCGTTCTTCCGCAAGCAGCGTGAGACCGGGGTGGTTCCCGTCACCGACCCCCGGATGACCCGCTTCTGGATCACCCTGGAGCAGGGCGTGCAGTTCGTGCTGCGCAGCTTCGAGCTCATGCGCGGCGGCGAGATCTTCGTTCCCAAGATTCCCAGCATGAAGCTCCTCGACCTGGCTGAGGCCATCGCGCCGGACTGCGACACGGTCAATGTGGGGATCCGCCCGGGCGAGAAGCTGCACGAGACGCTGATCGGCGAGGACGACGCCCGGCGCACCCTGGAGTTCGACGACCACTACGTGCTGGTGCCGGAGTTCTCCTGGTGGGACGGAGACGGCGCCAAGGCCGGACGTCCCCTTCCCGACGGGTTCTCCTACTGCAGCGACAACAACGAGTGGTGGCTCTCGGTCGACGAGCTGCGGCAGATGAGCGAGAAGATTTGAGCGAGTTCCTCCCCTACGCGCGCCAGGACGTAGACGACGACGACGTCCGATCCGTGGTCGAGGTGCTGCGCTCCGGCTGGCTGACCCAGGGGCCCGCCGTCGAGGCTTTCGAGGAGGCCCTGGCCCACAGCGTGGGGGCCCGCTTCGCCGTGGCCACCTGCAACGGAACGGCCGCACTGCACGCCGCCTACCACGCCGCCGGCCTCGGCCCGGGGCAAGTCTGTCTGACCACACCCATCACCTTCGCTGCCACCGCCAATGCGGCGCTCTATCTGGGCGCCGGAGTGGACTTCGCCGACGTGGATTCCGACACGGCACTGCTGGACCCGGAGGCGACGGCTCGGGCTCTGGGCCCGGCCACCCGCGTGCTGGCTCCGGTGCACATGGCCGGACAGCCCGCCGACGTGGTTGCCCTGCGCGCCCTGGCCGACCCGCTGGGCGCCGTGGTGGTGGAGGACGCCGCCCACGCCCTGGGCGCCGAGTACTTCGACACGGCGGCCAACGAGTGGGTTCCCGTGGGCGCCTGCCGGCACTCGCACATGACCGTGTTCTCCTTCCATCCCGTCAAGCAGGTGGCCATGGGGGAAGGCGGTGCGGTGACGACCAACGATCCCGAGCTGCGCGAGCGCCTGCTGCGCTTCCGCGACCACGGGCTGGTCCGTGACCCGCGCCACTTCGAGGAGCCCGACCCGGGCCCCTGGCATCGTGAGATGCAGAGCCTGGGCATGAACTACCGGGCCAGCGACCTCCACTGCGCCCTGGGGCGCAGCCAGCTGCGGCGGCTTCCGGACTTCGTAGAGCGGCGCCGCGCCATCGCCGCCCGCTACGACACCGCGTTCGCGGGGCATCCCCACGTCCAGCCCCTGGCCCAGCGGGCCACGGCGCGCTCGTCGCATCATCTCTACGTCGTGCAGCTCGATGTAGATGCCGGTGTGGACCGGCGGCGCGTCGTCGAGGCCCTGCACGCCCGGAGCATCGGCGCCCACGTGCACTACCTGCCCGTGCACCTGCACTCCTGGTACCGCAAGGAGCGCGGATTCGCGCCGGGCGCCTTCCCCGCCGCCGAGCGCTACTACGCGCGTGCGCTGACCCTGCCGCTCTTCCCGGCGATGAGCGATGCCGACGTGGAGCGCGTGATCGACGCGCTCCTGTCGGTTCTCGAGAACCGCTAGAGCCCATCTCATAAACCTGGACCGAGCGAGAGGTGGAGATTCGGTCTGCTGGCAAGGCGCGACCGAGCCATAGCCGTAGCTACGGGCGCGACCGAGCCATAGCCGTAGCTACGGCGCAGGGAGCGCAACGCCGCCAGCGGGCCGAAGATCCGCCTCTTGCGACGGGAGGGTTTGTGAGATGGGCTCTAGTCCAGGTGCTCCCAGGACAAGGGCGTGCGGGCTGCGATCCGGCCGCGTGCCCGGCGGCCCAGCACCTGCTTCCAATGCCGCGGGTGCAGGCCGGTGCCGGGGCGCAGCAGGGCCAGGTCGTGGGCCTCGAGCCGCTTGCCTTCGGGCACCTCGCGCATCACGATGATCGAGCGCCGCGAGTAGGTCGCTTCCCACTCCTCGCAGGCCTCGACGCGCTTGTGCCCGTCGCCGAGGGCGGCCTCTACGCGGCGCACGCGATCGACCAGGCTGCGCAGCCCAGCCGGGTCCAGGGAGAACCAGTGGTCGGGCCCGTGCCGATTGCGATCCAGGGTGAAGTGCTTCTCCACGACGCAGGCGCCCAGGGCCACGGCGGCCAGCGCGGGATCGTCGTCCAGACAGTGGTCGCTCAGTCCCACCGGGTGTCCGGGGAAGCCCTCGCGGTACGCCTCTACCACGCGCACGTTCATCTGGTCGTACGGTGCCGGGTAGGTGGCGATGCAGTGCAGCAGGCCCACGTCTTGCGCAGGCAGCGGCGCCAGGTGCTCCAGCGCCTCCTCCACGTCCGCCAGCGGGCACTTTCCGGTAGAGAGCAGTGTGGGACGACCCAGCTCGGCGATCGCGTCGAGCATGGGATGGAAGCTCACGTCCGACGACGCGATCTTGTAGATCGGGTTGTCCAGCTCGGCCAGCTCGTGCACGCCATGCACGGAGAAGGGCGTGCAGAAGATCGGGATCTCCAGCTCGCGGGCGAAGTCGAAGGCGCGTCGCAGGCCTTCGCGGCCCAGGGAGAGGCGGTCGAACAGGGAGCCCACTCGCTCTTCGACCCGGCGCCCTTCCGGCCCCCAGCTCCAGACGCGATCCACGTCGGCCACCAGCTCCGCGGCGCGGTAGTGCTGCAGCTTGACCGCGTCCGCGCCGGCCTCGCGGGCCGCCTCGATGCTGCGCAGGCAGACGTCCAGATCGCCGTCGTGATTGGCGCCGATCTCGGCGATCACGAAGCACGGGCGCGAGTCTCCGAAGAACGCGTTCACCGCACGCTCCTCTGCTCGCAGTGGGCGTTGATCCAGGGCAGCTCGGGATCGGCCAGCATGTGAGCGACCGCACTCTCCGCGGATACGCGCGGATCCTCGAAGAGCCGTTGCAGCACCTGGTAGTCCTGGGGGTGGTCCAGGGTGAGACGGAGCTCCGGGTGCCGCAGCTCGGGCGGCACGTCGATCCGCAGGCAGCGGTAGCGCTGCGGGTTCTCGTAGAAGACGGGCGTCACGTGCTCGCGCTG
>JAFDET010000371.1 GCA_019310195.1 Deltaproteobacteria bacterium | reverse complement strand
ATGGCCGAGCTCTTCTCCGAGGACGCCACGGTGGCCTACGGCGACGGCAAGTTCTCGTACCAGGGCCGCGAGCAGATCATGGACTTCCTGCGCAACGCTCTCGGACGGGACTCCATGCGCACGGCGCACCACGGCCACCATCCCGAGATCGGCTTCACCAGCGACACCACTGCCACCGGGATCTGGGCGCTGCGCGACACGGTGATCGACAAGGACAATCACTTCACCCTGAACGGCGCCGCCTTCTACCACGACGAGTACGTGAAGGTGGACGGCGAGTGGAAGATCCGCTCCACGGGCTACGAACGCCTCTACGAGGAGATCGACACATCAGCTCCCGGTTCGTGATCCTCGTGGGGCTCGTCGCCGCGGCGCTGGCTGCGTTCGCGGCGGTGCGCGCCGCCTTCGCCGCAGGCGCACCGGCGCTGGGCGCTGCGCTGGCCGTCGGCTGCGTCGCCAGCGTGGTGCTGGTGGCGCGCGACACCCGGCGCGCCCGCTTCGGGATTTCCACCGGAGCGGTGGGCGCCGTCACGGCCCTGCTGCTGCTGCTGCTGGGCGCGCGGCTGGTCTAAGGCCCGAGGCTCGCCAGACCGATGAGGCCGGCGGAGGTTCGGCCTTGTACGCATTCGCGTCGCTCAGCATGATGGTGATCGGGGTGGTGACGCTGGTGGTGGGCGTGCGCCTGCTGATCCGCGCCGGCCAGACCCACGGGCTTCCGGAGCTGCTCTTTGGGGCCGCCTTCGTCACCGGAAGCGTGGGCGTGGCCGGCTCGCAGCTGGGCCAGCGCTTCGTGTGGACCGAGCCCGGCCCGCTCTTCACCTCCATGACCGCGCTGGGCTTCGGCCTCCAGGTGCTGGGCACCGCCGCGCTCTTCGCGGTGGTCTGGCGGGTGTTCCGCCCCCGTGACCGCTGGGCCATGGGCCTGGCGTTGGCCGGCGCCCTGCTGGCGCTGGGCGGTTGGGCCCTGCGCTGGGTGGACGGAAGCTTCGAGGGCGACGTGCTGCGCTCGCGCGGC
Source organism: Deltaproteobacteria bacterium (assembly GCA_019310195.1). GTDB lineage: Bacteria > Myxococcota_A > UBA9160 > UBA9160 > JAFDET01 > JAFDET01. Next base: position 3,844 of record JAFDET010000371.1, on the reverse strand, counting down.
CTGTTCCTGTTCCAGAGCATGCGGATCGTGGTCTTCGCCTGGTCGGCGACCGAGTCGCTGCGCTACGCGGCCGCGCTGCGGCGCCGGGTGGCCCTGGGCCTCGCCGAGCCCGCCGTGGCCAACCAGATCTTCTTCTGGGGCGTCGCCGGGATCTTCATGATCGTGACCACGCTCGGCATCATGCTCCCGATCCTGCTGACCGGCCGCAGCCCGCTGGAGTTCGCGCTTCCCATGGCGCTGATCACGGTCTCCACCCTGGGCACCGCCGTCGTCATGTGGTGCGCATTCTTCCCGCCGCTGGGCATGCGGCGCCGGCTGCTATTCTCGGGGGCATGAGCCAGCCCGAGCACGAGTTCGCCGACGCCGAAATCCTCGCCTCCTATGACGTCTACGTCGCCCAGCGCGACCGCGTGGAGCGCGGCGATGCCCGCTGGGACACCTTGGCGGACTTCTTCACCGACGACGCCGTCTTCGTGGACCCGGCCTGGGGCCGAATCCAGGGCATCGACGAGATCCGCCGCTTCTTCAACGACAGCATGGCCGGCCTGGAAGGCTGGACCTTCCCTCGCCAGTGGACGGCGGTGGCCGAGGGCAACCGCCTCGTGTCCGGCTGGCAGAACCGGCTGCCCGGGAGCCGCGCCGATGGGACCCCCTGGGAAGCCCCCGGGGTCTCGATCATGGTCTACGCCGGAGAAGGAAAGTTCTCCTCCGAGGAGGACATCCTGAACATGCTGCACATTGCCGAGCTGGTGCAGCAGAGCGGCTGGAAGCCGGGCCCGGGCTTCTCGCCGCCGCCGGCCAAGCCGCGCCGATAGCCCGACGTCGGCTCGCCGACACCCTCCCCTTTACAGCCCGTACGCCAAGCACGATTCTCTGGCTGGGTCCGATGTGATCCGGGTCGCTAAAGCCCTCCCCCCAGCGACCGAAACAGCGAGTGTGCGCCCTTAGGAGAAAGCCATGGCCAAGGCCATTGCACTCGGCGCGCTCGCCATCCTACTTCTGGTGCTGGTTCCGGCCGACGCGGCCCGCTCTGACGACGTCGCGGCGAGCCGCTGCAGCGAGGGCCACGGCTTCTCGCTGGACGAGCCCGAAGGCTGGATGTGCAAGCGCACCTCCGACAATACCGCCGAAGCCGTCGAGCAGGTGGCGATCTGGCCGGCCCACGGGCCGGGGACGATCGCCATCGACCTGACCATGTTCTCCGGCGACGCCTCCCAGGTGACGCCGGAGCAGGTGGTGGAACGGACCATCTGGCACCGCCTCTTGCCGCCGGGGCCGCCGGACATCCGACCCTTCGAGGCCGAGCATCCGCGGCTGCGCACGGCGGGTGGCGCGGTGCGCCTGTCGCGCGGCGAGCTGTACGCGGTGGCACTGGAGGGCCGGCACGATGCCGGGGCCTACTTCGTGGCGCTGTTGACCAAGACCAGCGGCCCGGCCACCGAAGACGAGCTGGCGCTCTTCCGGCGCACCATCCGCTCGCTACGCGTAACCCCGGCGATCTCCAGGCGCGGGGACTAAGAAAGAGAACGGTCAACTAAAGGGACAGTCCCGTTAGTTGCCGCCACCTTGCAGGAAGCACGTAGCCGGCCTTCGGCAACTAACGGGACTGCGTCCCCTTTCTTAGTCCCCTTGCTTAGTGCCCATTCTTGGCGCCTCAGCCGAGCTTGATCACGGCCTCGTACTCGTGGGCGACTTCTTCGACGAAGTCGTGCAGGTCCGGGACGGCGTCCCAGTCCGAGTTGAGGCCGCAGTAGAAGCCGCCGTTGTAGCTGAGCATGGCGATGCCCAGGCCCTGGCGCGGCATCAGCGGCACCACCGGGTACGCGGCCAGCATGCGCGCACCCAGCAGGTACACGGGCACCGGCGGGCCCGGGACGTTGGTGACGACCATGTTGACGGCGCTCTGGGTGCCGAAGCGCGAGAACTGCGCCATCACGCCGGGCGGCAGGAAGTCTGCGAAGCGACCCAGCAGGTCTACGGCCTGGCTCTCGCCGGAGCGTTTGATCTCACGGGTGAGCTCCACGATCCGCTCCAGGCGCCCCTCGGGCGTCTTCTCCGCCAGCGGCAGCGTCACCACCATGGAGGACGCCCGGTTGCCCATGTGCCCGTCGTCGTCGGAGGTGCGCATGTTGACGGGCACCGCCACGCGGAACTCCAGGTCGTCGACGGCCCCGGCGCGGTCCAGCAGATAGCGACGCACCGCGCCGGCCACGATGGCCAGCGCCACGTCGTTCACGGTGCCTCCCGCGCGCTTTCCAGCGCGCTTGATCTCGCCCAGATCGAACTGCGTCCAGTCGAAGCGCCGGTGCGGCCCGAGCTCGGCGTTGAGCGGTGTCTGCGACGCCGGGTGCAGCCCCGCCTCGGCCGCGTGAACCACCCCGCGCAGGGCCTCGAGCGCCCGGTCCAGGACCTGTCCCGAGGGCTTGCCCGCGGACTCGGCGGAGCCGCGCAGCAGCTTCAGGGGCGCGCCGGCCTGGCGCAGCGCCTCGTCCAGCATCAGGCGCCGCCCGGCCGGCGCCTTGCGCGGCTTCCAGAGGTGCGGGTTGGGGTCGGGCTCGTAGTTGGGATCGGTGCCCATCAGCATGTTCAGCAGGTCGCTGCCCGCCACGCCGTCCGCGACGCAGTGATGCAGCTTGGAGAGCACAGCGAAGCGGTCGCCCTCCACTCCCTCGATGACCCAGATCTCCCAGAGCGGCTTCCCGACGTCGAGCTTCTGGGACAGGATGCGTCCGACCATGCGCTTGAGCTGACGCTCGTCGCCCGGGCGCGGCAGCGATGTGTGGCGCAGGTGGTAGGCCAGGTTGAAGCTGGCGTCGTCCACCCAGACGGGCCGGTCGAAGGTGGGGATCCACTCGATGCGCTGGCGGAAGCGCGGGTTCTTGTGGAGCTGGCTCTCGGCGAAGTCGTGCACCCGCTCGAAGTCCAGGCCGCCGTCGGGCTTGCGCAGCGGACCCAGCTCGTAGAGCCCGACCGAGCCCACGTGCATGTGGGTCTGCGCGTCCTCGATCTCGAGGAACATCGAGTCCATGGCCGAGAGCCGGTCGTAGTAGGTGTAGGCCACGCGGTGATCTATCGGGCGAGACGCGGGCCATGAAGCCCACGATTCTTCAGGTCATTCTACGGGCAGCGCTGTCAAAATGCCTCATAAACCGCGACCGCTCGCCAGATCGCGCAGGGCCCCGTGCACCCGCACCAGGGCCTCGGTATCGCGCCGGCAGTAGGCGAGAAGCGCCCCGCGCAGGGCGGAGGCCTCGGCCTCGCCCACCTGGCCCCGCTGGAGCCGCAGCAGCGCCGCAGCCGCGGCCGTCCCGTCGGCCACCCCCTCCAGGTCGCGGTACCCGAAGCCCGGCGCCAGGGCCGGCGCGACGCTCTTGAGCGAGAAGGAGCCGGCGAAGCCCGGGTGGTAGACGTGGTCCCGCACCAGCGGATGCAGATCCAGGAGCCGCCCGCGCACGTCGGCCAGCGCGAGGGTCTGCTCCGGCAGCGGACCGGCCAGAGAGGCCAGGATCCGGTCCTCGTAGGAGCTCCAGACCACGATCGGCGCGTCGTCGTCTCGCAGGGCGTCAATCAGGCTCTGGGCCAGCGCGGGCCGCGGATCGGCCCCGGCGGGCGCCAGGTACTCGCGATGCTCCAGCGACCCGTCGCGCCCCAGCCGGTGAAGCGACCACTGCACCGGAACCACCTGGTAGGGCCGGGTTCCCGGAAGGAGCGGAATCGCCGGGCTGATGGTCTCGAAGTCCAGGTACCAGACCGGCGGCTGGAACACGCCGAGCGCGCGGCCCAGCCCCGCAGAAACCCACGGCCGTCCCGTGCGCAGCGCCTCCACCCAACGGGCCCGGCGCAC
>JAFDET010000370.1 GCA_019310195.1 Deltaproteobacteria bacterium | reverse complement strand
GTCGACCTTCAACAGGTCGAAGCGCGGCTTCGGCGCCAGGGAGAGGTCGGGCTTCTCCTCGGCGCGGTACTCGGCCTTCCAGGCCCCGAGTGCCCAATCGCGCAGGAAGGCCGGCCAGGTCTCCTCGGCCTCGCCCACGAAGAGCACGTCGCAGCGGCCCTTCCAGTCCTCCGGGCACAGCGACGCATGAGGCCCTCCTACCACGACGAAGCGACCGCGGCGCCTGAACTCCTCGACGATCTGGCGCATCCGCTCTTGATGGACGATGTAGCCCGTCACCCCAACGATGTCGGCGTCGAAGTCGAAGTCGATGGGCTCGACGTTCTCGTCACAGATCACGATCTCATGCTCGCGCGGGGTCAGCCCCGCGACCGTAGGCATCGAGAGGTTCGGAAAGACGCACTTCCTCCCCAGAACCGGAAGGATCCGGTCGTAGGTCCAGAAGCTCGACGGATTCCTGGGCGTGACGAGATAGATCTTCACGGCGACCTCCCCGGAACGTTGCTGGGAGGATGCGTGAGGAGGACGCGGCGAACTGTCAAACTTGCGTAAAACCACCCAAGGGCGGATCAGCTGCGGAAGTCGTAGCGGAGCCGCAGGCCGCCGAAGAAGTTGCGGTCCGCAGCAGGCTCGAAGTAGCGGCCGCCGAAGGCGTTGATCCGCACATTGGCGTCGTAGCTGCGATCGAAGAGGTTCTTGACCCCGGCGAAGGGCTCGATCTCGACGTTGCCGAAGCGGATGCGGTGTCCGAAGCGGATGTTCGAGACCCAGTAGGAGTCGGTCTGCACGGTGTTGGCGTCGGCGGCGTAGAAGTCATCGACGAAGTGCACGTCCCACATGGCGTAGAAGCCGGACGTGTGCCGGTACGCCGCCTCGAAGAAGAGCTGATGGCGGGGGACGCCCGGGATGCGGTTCCCGTCGAAGACGCCGCCCGGCGTGGAGTAGCGGTCGTAGGTGAAGTCGCTGTAGGTGTAGGACACGGTGCCGAGCAGCCCGCTGAGCGGCTCCACGGACAGGCCGAGCTCCACGCCGTCCCGGGTCGACTCGCCGGCGTTGCGAAAGAAGCTGCGCCCCGGCTGCCCCGGAAGCTCGAAAGGAACCAGCTCGTCGTCCACCTTCACGCGGAAGACCGCCAGCTCGTAGCGCAGGCGCCCGGGCAGCAGGCCCTTGGCCCCCAGCTCGAAGTTCATGGCATTGGCCGACGTCAGGTCTTGGTTGAAGCCGCCGCCGATGGGATTGGCGAACTCCGTGGTGGTCGGCGTCTCGAACGAGGTGGAGAAGTTCCCGTACAGATTGAGCCCAGCCAGGGGGCTCCAGACCAGGCCCACGGAAGGGCTTGCTTCGTTGAAGGTGCGACTCCCGGAGTCGTCCCCATCGGCCAGGAAGCCATCGTCCACGTCGAACTTCACCCAGTCCAGGCGCGCGCCTGCCGTCAGCAGCAGCTTCCAGCCGAGATCGATCTGGCCCTGCAGGTAGGCGCCGTAGGCCGTGACGTCCTCGTCCTGATCGAACGTCAGGCGGCCCCGCTCGCCGAACACGTTGTCGAAGCGCCGGCGGTCGTCGAGCTGGGCGTCCGCGTCGAAGCCCAGGACGAGGCGCAGCGCGCGATCGACGACCTCACCCGTGTAGGTGTACTGAACGCCACCGCCCAGGAAGAAGCGCTCCAGGTCTACCGATCCTCCTGGAAGGAACGGAAGGCGGTTGTCAAAGTCGCGCCAGACATAGTGGTTGCGCACGGTGAGCGCGTGCCGCTCGCCGAAGCTCTTGTTGTAGACCAGCCCCAATCTTTGCTGGTCCAGCTCCTCGCCGGCGGCGAAGAGCCGGTTGCGAGCGCTGGCCTGGCGGCGATCCCGGCGCACCTCGGTGCGGGTCAGCGCCCCCGGATCGTCTGCCTTGGGAGAGTCGGTGGCGTTGAAGATCAGCGAGAGGTCGGAGGTTTCGTCGATGTCGTAGCGGAGCTTCGCGTTCAGCATCCCGGTCCGGGTCTCGCTGTGGTCGCGGTAGCCGTCGAAATCGAGATAGGAGAGATTGAGAAAGTAGTTGAGCGCCCGCGCCTGCCCGCCGGCCGTGAGCTGGTACTTCTCCAGGCTGAACTCGCCGACGCTGACCCTTCCCTCGACGAAGGGCTGCTCCGGACCGTCCTGGGTGAGGATCTGGATCACCCCGCCGGACGACGGACCGTACAGCGACGAGGACGGCCCGCGCATCACCTCGATGCGCTCCATCGCACCGATGTCGACGCTGTCCACCGTGGTCTGCCCGTCGGGCAGCGTGATGGGAATGCCGTCCACGTACATGCGGATGCCGCGAATGCCGAAGTTGGCCCGGGCCCCGAAGCCGCGGCTGGAGATGCGGAGATCCTGGGCGAAGTTGTCGGGGTTCTGCACGAAGAGGCCGGGCACCCGCGCCAGGGACTCGTCCAGGCCGACCTGCGGGCGGCCCTGCCGGATGTCGTCCCGCTCCACGGCGGTGACGGCGGCGGGCACCTTGTCGGCGTCCTCCTCGATCCGACGGCTGGTGACCGTGACCGGCTCCAGGCGGATCGTGGGCGGGGGCGCGGGGTCCGCCCCAGCGCCTGCGGCGGGCAGCAGCAGGAGCAGCACCGGCAGCCAGCCCAGACGACTTCCCGAGCAACGTCCGGCTGTCTGCATCACCGCGAGAGCCCCCGAAGCGCAGATGCTAGCCGATCGGCCCGGCCGCAGACGGCCTCCGGCGGGGCGCCGGCACCTCC
>JAFDET010000369.1 GCA_019310195.1 Deltaproteobacteria bacterium | reverse complement strand
CGAGCACGGGGTGGGCTTCGTGCTGGAGAGCGTCACCTGGCGGGCGAACGCGGACTGGGGCCACAAGCTCGGCTACTCCGCGACGGCTCTGAGCGAGGCCAACCGCCGCGCCATCGAGCTGCTGGAGCCGATTCGGGACGAGCGCGAGACGCCGCGCACGCCCATGGTGATCAGCGGCTGCGTGGGCCCCCGCGGCGACGGCTACGTGCCCGGCGTGCGCATGTCCAGCCAGGAGGCGGCCGACTACCACCGCCCGCAGGTCGAGGTCTTCGCCGAAACGGCGGCGGACATGGTGTCGGCCATGACGATGAACCAGGTAGAGGAGGCGGCTGGGATCGCCATCGCGGCACGGGCTGCGGGTCTGCCGTCGGCGATCGCGTTCACCGTCGAAACCGACGGCCGGCTTCCCAGCGGGCAGCCCCTGAACGAGGCGGTCGAGCAGGTGGACGCCGAGACCGGCGCGGCGCCCGCCTACGACATGATCAACTGCGCGCATCCGAGTCACTTCGCCGACGCCCTCGAGCCGGGCGCGCCCTGGCTCCGGCGGCTGCGTGGGTTGCGGGCCAACGCGTCCGCGCTGAGCCACGCCGAGCTGGATGAGGCGACCGAGTTGGACGCGGGCGATCCCGCTGACCTGGCCCGCCGGTACCGCGAGCTGATGGAGCGGCTGCCACAGCTCCGGGTTCTGGGAGGCTGCTGCGGCACCGACCACCGCCACGTGGCGGCCATCGCGAAGGCGTGCTGCGGGGTGGGCTGAAGCGAGGAGCCTGGGGCGGCTACGGCCGTTCCGTTAGCATCGCCGGCGTGTCGACGTCGCAGCCCGCTGCCCGGTCGGGCCGCCTCACGCGCAGGCGGCTCGCGCGCTGCCACAACGTGGCGGATCTGCGGGCCCTGGCACGCCGGCGTCTGCCGCGCGCCGTGTTCAACTACCTGGAGGGCGGGGCCGAGGACGAGGCGACGGTGCTGCGCAACCGCAGCGCCTTCGACCGGCATGCCTTCTCCCCGCGCGTCCTGGTGGACGTGGGCAAGCTCGACCTGGCGACGACCGTGCTGGGCCAACGCATCGAGCTTCCGCTGATCCTGGCGCCCTGCGGCCTGGCCCGCCTGATTCACGCCGACGGCGAGGTTGCTGCCGCGCAGGCGGCGCACCGGGCGGGCACCGTTGCCGTGCTGTCCACCATGGGCAGCACCACCATCGAGGACCTGGCCGCGCGGAGCGACGGACCGCTCTGGTACCAGATCTATGTGTGGCGCGACCGCGGCCTGCTGCGGGGGTTCCTGGAGCGCGCTCGCGAGTCGGGCTACAAGGCACTGTGTCTTACGGTGGACTCCCCCGTCGTGGGGCGACGCGATCGGGACCTGCGCGGCCGGACCGATCCCCCGGGCGTGAACCTGCGCACGGCGCTGGATGGTCTGCGGCACCCGCGCTGGCTTCTGGATCTGCTGCGTGGACCGGGACTTGGCCTGCCCAACGTGTTGCCGGGGATCACCGGCGATCTGGCCCGCATGGGCAGCCTGGCCTCCCGGAGCTTCGACCCGGCGGTGACCTGGTCGGATCTGGAGTGGATGATCGAGCAGTGGAACGGGCCCTTCGCGGTGAAGGGCGTGCTGCGGGCCGACGACGCGGTGCGAGCGGTCCAGTGCGGCGCGCAGGCTGTGATCGTCTCGAACCACGGCGGGCGCCAGCTCGACCACGCACCGGCCACGCTGGACGTGCTGCCGGAGATCGTGGATGCCGTGGGCGATCGCGCCGAGGTGCTCGTGGACGGCGGGTTGCGCCGCGGCACGGACGTGGTGAAGGCCCTGGCCCTGGGCGCCCGCGCCTGCCTGATCGGCCGCGCCTATCTCTACGGAGGAGATCGCCCGCACCGTGGCGCTGGTCGGCTGCCCGTCGGTGGCGAAGCTGGACAGCTCCTGGCTGCGAGATGCAGCGGAGTGACGCCGCCAGGCGCTCGCGTCACGCGCGCGCAGCGTTCGTATCCTAAGCTCCGCGCGATGAATCCGCGCCGCCTCCGAGGCCTCGCCGTGCTTCTACTGGCCGCTCTGACCGCGTGCTTCACGGTCGACGACCGCATCACCGTGCAGCCCGACGGCTCGCGCCGGCCGGTGGTGGACCGCCTGGGGCCGGAAAAGGTCCGTCTGCGCTGGCCGGAGCCCATGGCCCAGGGGCCGGTCACCGTCTACGCAGGACTCTCCACCGGCACCATCGACTACTCCCGACCCCTGGCCACCGGGACGAGCCCGCTGATCCTGACCACCGAGGTCTTGCCGGAGATCGAGGACGAGAAGGCGCGTCTCTACTACGGCCTGGTCACCTTGGACGACCGCATCTTCGTCACCGCAGAGCGGCGCCTGCCCCTGGAAGGTCCGGACAACTTCCGCGACCTGGGCGGCTATCGCACGCAGGACGGGCGCTTCACGCGCTGGGGACAGGTCTATCGCTCCAACGACCACGCCTCGCTCACCGGAAACGACATCCGATACCTGTCCCAGCTGGGCATCCAGCTGGTGTGCGACTTTCGCTCCCGCGAAGAACGGACGGACGTGCCGGACCGCTCCATCGGATCCCACGTGGAGAACCTCTCGGTTCCCGTGGATCCGGAGGGCGTGCAGCCCAAGCTCATTCAGAAGCGAATCCGGACGGGAGCGCTGACCCGGGGAAGCCTCGAGACGATGATGCTCAATGCCTATCGCTCGTTCCCGACCCACTACGCGGAGCAGTGGACGCTGCTCTTCAAACGGCTCACCGATGGGCGCAGCCTCCCCAGCGTCGTCCACTGCACGGCGGGCAAGGACCGCACGGGGTTCGCGGCGGCGCTGCTGCTGCTGGCCGTGGGCGTCTCCGAGGAGACCGTTTTCGAGGACTATCTGCTCACCAACCAGTACCGGGAACGGCACACGCGGATCGTCTCGCGCCTGATTCCCATCTACTCCCTGTGGCGAACCCAGCCCGAGGACCTGCTGCCGTTGCTGGAGGCGCGGCCCGAGTACCTCCAGGCCTCTCTCGACGTCATCCAGGAGGAATGGGGTTCGGTGCAGGCCTACCTGCGCAAGGGTCTCGGCGTCACGCACGCCATGCACACCGCGCTGCGCCGCAATCTCACCCGACCCTGAGCCGCGGTTCAAAGGGCGCCCCGCGGCGGCGCGCCCGTCAGCGCCCGCCGATCCGCTGAAGCTCCTCGAGGATGTGCTCGAGAGCCCCGAACCGATTACGATGGTCCGCATGCCCGTGAAGCTGACGCTCCGGGTCGGTAGCGTTGGGTGATGCAGTTCGCGAGCTTCGACTTGGAAGACCCGGTCTATTCGGCGTTCGGTTTCCGCTTCTCGCTCCAGCTCACCACGCTCGAGAACCTCTACGGAGTGGACCCGGAGCGCGTCCAGATCCGCGAGGCGGGCGATACGTTCCAGCTCCGCTGCGACCGGCTCTCCTGGGCCGGTCAGCAGCAGCGCGTCGAGGGTGAGCTGGAGATCGAGCTGCGCCGCGAGCCCGGCGGATCCGTGCGGGCGAGGCTGCGCGCCCGCGCGCCGGCTCCGGTCCGCACCGCGAAGCTGGTGCTTCGGGACCTGGAGCCGCCGCTCTCGATCCGTCGGCTCGGCGCTGAAGAAACGGCGGTCGGCGCGTACGGAGAGCTGCTGGCCTACCCGGAGCTGCTGCCGGCACCCCTGGCCTGCATCGGCTGCGGTGGAGAGCCGCTCGGGCTGCGGGCCGAGGACCGAGAGGTGCGGCCCAAGCGGTTCGCCGCCTGGGTCGAGCGCATCGGCCCCCTGGCCGGCCGCGGCACCGTCGAGCTGATCCACGAGGAGGCGGCGTCCCGATTTGGAATGCAGCTCGACACGCCCGACTGGGTGCTCGAGCGCGGAGCGACCCCGGATGCCGTGGAGCGCGCCCACCTGGAGTTCGCCGAGCGCGAGTGCGGCCTGGTTCCGTGGGAGTCGCGTAGCGACGTGCCCGCCTGGGCCCGCGAGCTGCGCCTGGTGGCCACCCTCCACGGCATGCACTTCAGCGGGCGCGTGTTCTTGGGCTACGCCGAGATGCTCGAGATCCTGCGCTTCTTGACCGGCCGTCTGCCGGGCCGGCACATCCTGGCGTATCTCCCGGGCTGGGAGGGTCGCTACTACTGGCAGTACGGGGACTACCGTCCCGACGAGCGGCTCGGAGGCCCACAGGGGTTCGCCGCATTGTGCCAGGGGGCGCGTGCCCTGGGCGTGCACGTGATGCCCATGTTCGGTGCCAACTGCGCCAACCTTCGGCTGCCCGGCGTCCGGGACCTCCCGTCGGAAGCGGTGCTGGCCAGCGCCACCGGCAATCGCTTCCATGGCAACCAGCCCGACTGGGATCTGGCTCGTGCCCACGACACGGGCTGGCAGGCCTGGTTCAACCCGGGCAACGACCCGCGCCATCCGGTGACCGACGGCATTCGCGCACTGGCCGAGCGCCTGCGGAAGAGCATCCCAGGCGTGCTGCTGGCCGCTGAGGCGGACTACGACGCGCTGCTTCCGCTCTTTCCGCTCTTCCAGCGCCCCTGGTGGACGGCACCGGCGCCCTGGACGGCCCGCTACGTGCGACGCTTCGGCCATCTCTGCGAGGGTGAGCCCCGCGGCTTCACCGGGGTGCACGAGGCCGGGGTGTATCACTCCGATGCGTGGCACCCGGGACCGGGCACGCTGCCGACGGTGGCCTTCCAGGACGGCACCCTCGAGGCGTGTCGCGGCGAGCTGGAGCAGCTCCTCGACAAGCTGGCGCCCGCACCGGCCTGAGCGGCG
>JAFDET010000008.1 GCA_019310195.1 Deltaproteobacteria bacterium | reverse complement strand
GGGCGCGGGCCGGCTCTCGCCGCCGCGCAGCCAGGGACCGGCCTCGGCGGCGAGCGCCTCGGCCAGTTGCGTGGGTGCATCGGCGGGCAGCGCCGCCTCGGCACCCAGCAGGCCGGCCGAGCGCACGCCTTCGGGCTCCGGCGGGCCGCTGTCCGCGTCGCCGATCCCCGCCTGGCGCAGCGTTGGATACGCGCCCGCCACCGCCTGGAGCAGGGCGTCGCGGCGCGGGAACCCGGTCGTCTCGGGGACGGCCCGCTGCTCCAGGTCGACGCGGCGCGGCGGCTCCGCCTGGCGCAGCCGCGCGCACAGGCCCACCAGCGAGGCCGGGTCCGGCCCGGTCCCGGCGCAGAGCGCCGAGACGTAACGGCCGCCGGCGGCCGCCTCTACCTCCGCCAGCAGCGGCGCCGATGCGCCGTGCGGCGCAGCAGCGAGCGCCTCCACCACCGCCACCGCCCCACGCCCGCGCAGGGCCTCGGCCAGTTCGGCGGCAGGGAACGGCCGCAACCAGGTGATCCCGAGTACTCCGACTCGCCAGCCGCGCTCGGCGCGCAGCCAATCGGCCACGGCGCAGGCGCTCTCGGCCACGGCGCCCTGCCCGACCAGCACCAGCTCGGCGTCCTCCAGGCGGTGCCGGCGCAGGAACGAGAGCGGGCGTCCCGTGAGCCGGGCCAGCTCGTTCATGCCGCGTCGCGCCAGCTCGGGCAGTGCGTCCTCGAAGAAAAGCCGGCGTGCGACGCTGGCTCGTTCCGCCTCGCCCGGGCTGCGGAGTGTCCCGGTGCCGACGGGTCGCTCGGGGTCGAACCAGCGCAACAGCCGCGGGCGCTCGTTTCCGAACAGCAGGCGCTGCGCCTCGCCGGGGCTCTCCACGGGTGCGTCGGGCGGGCCCAGGTAGCTGCGCACCAGCTCCGCATCCGGCAGCTCGAGCCTCTGGTACGCGTGGCCGTCGCTGGCCACCAGGCCGGGCAACAGTGCGCGCTCGGCGAGCCAGCGGGCCACCAGACACAGGTCGAGCGCCTCCTGGCCGCTGCTGGCCAGTGCCTGGAAGAGACCGCTCTCCGCCAGCGCGTGATAGGGGCCGTGGCCCGCGCTCCCGCCCGCGGCGTGCACCACCAAGGGAAGCAGCCGCTCCGCGCAGTTGCCCAGGCCCTCGCGCGCGGCCGACAGCTCGCGGCCCTCGAGGAAGACGCTGGCGCGCAACCCCGACAGCGCCATGCCCGCGGCCAGCGCCACCGCCTGCTGCGGTCCCGACGCGGTCACCTCGAGCACGTGCCGGCCGAAGGCGTTGCGCGGGGCCTCGAGGACGTCCAGGCGCCCGGCGTGCTGCGCCGTGGGCGGGGCCGGCGGGCGCTGCGCCAGGCCTTCGCACACCTGCATCTCGAGCAGCGCCAGGGCACGGTCCACGGGCAGCACCACACCGCCGCTCTGGGGCGCCTCCTGCCGGCGCCGCCACCAGCGCCCCAGCCAACCCGCGCTGCCGCCCGCCAGGTCAGCCATGGCTCCTCCGGGCCGGGCGCTCCTCCTCGGGCTCTTCGAACTGGCGGCCCGCGAGCCAGGTGATGGCCCCCGTCGGGCAGCGCCAGGTGGCGTTGGGGGTGGGCGTCCGCTCGCCGTCGTAGTGGACCAGCGGCAGGCCGTCCGCCATCTCGACCGTGCCCGGCGGCGCGTCCAGGGCGCAGCGGCCGCAGGCGTCGCAGGCCACGGTGCAGCGCGCCAGCGCGGCCTCGCCCGCCAGCGGCGAGCTGCACTGCACGAACAGGCGCTGCGACTCGGGCACCAGCACGAAGAGATCCCGGGGGCACACGTCGACGCAGTCCGCGCAGGCGGTGCAGAGCTCGGGCTCCACCACCGGCAGGCGGTCCTCGTTCATGTGGATCGCGTCGAAGGTGCAGACCCGCTCGCAGTCTCCGTACCCGAGGCAGCCCCAGACGCAGCCCTGGGCTCCGTCGTCGACGACCACGGCGCCGCGGCACGACGCCATTCCCCGGTACTCGGCCAGGGCGGGCACGCTGCTGGCGCCGCCGGCGCAGCGCAGGCGCGCGATGCGCCGCTCTTCGGCCCCGACTCCGACCCCCAGGAAATCGGCGATCTCCTCCAGGGTGCCGGCGTCGGCAACGGTGCACTTGCCCGGCGAGAGCTCGGCCCCGAGCACCCGCTGGGCGAAGGCCGCGCAGCCCGGCTCGCCGCAGGCGCCGCAGTTGTTGCCCGGTAGGAGATCCTCCACCACCTCGAGGCGCGGATCCTCGGGCACGCGCAGGAAGCGCCAGGCCAGGGCGAGCACGATGCCGAAGAACGCGCCCATCCCCACCATGACGGCGACCGCTGCGGCGATGTCGGCCATGCCCCGTTCCTAGGCGAAGGCCGCGGCCCGCTCGACCAGCTCGGGAGTGGCGCTGGGGTCGTCGCTGCGCGGCCGGCCCGGGTGGATGCAGCGAGCCGGGCAGAGCTCGGCGGCCTTCACCAGCTCGGCGAAGCTGCCGGCCGTGGCGTCCGCGATGAAGGCCTGCTTCTCCGCGTTGTACTGGAAGAGCCGGGAGTTCAGGTTCGTGCACTCGTTGCAGGTGGTGCACAGGGCACAGTCCACGTAGGGCTCGTCGAAGACGAGCGCTTCTTCCGCGTCCTCCACCACCGTCTCGGCGGCCGGCTCGCCGGACGTCTCGACCGCCGGGACCGGTGCAGCGGGCGCGCCGGCAATGGGCGCGGGCAGAGACTCGAGCGTAAGGCCCGAGGTAGCCGCCGCGACCCCCTCGGGACTCATCAGCACCGCGGCCAGGCGTTCCATGGCCGCGTGCGCCGCCTCGCCGCGCGCCTTTTCGAGATCGGCGCGGTGCACCTCTTCGAGCGCCGCCGCCTCGCGCTGCGACTCGGCACGCGCCGCCTCGAGCGCCCGTTCCACGTAGACGTTCTCGTGTCCGGCCAGCTCCTGGAAGGCCCGCCACGCGCGCAGCCGGTCGCGGCACGCCATGGCCAGCTCCCGGGTCACGATGGCGCGCTGGAGCGCACCCTCGCCGTCGACCACCCACAGGAAGGGAATCCGCGCGTCGCGCGACTCCGGCTCGAAGTCGGCCAGGAACTCCGCCAGCGGCACCTGGTCGTCGCGCCACGCCTCGGGCGGCGCCAGCCACAGGTGACGCAGGTACGCGGGCTCGAGAGCCATGGCATCGGCGAACGTGAACGACACCTCGAGCTCCGCCTCGGCTCCCTCCTCGTCCAGGTAGCGAAGCGGCGCGACGGGCCAGCTGCGGTCGAGCTGAGGGTTGCCCTCCAGGTCGAAGCGATCGGCCCAGCTCGAGCCCGCGTCGGGGTCGTAGCGGAAGTCCGGGCAAGCGCGTCCCCAGAGCGCCGCCTCGGCCAGCAGCGCGCGCCACGCCGCCGGTGCGGGCCCGGGGAGCCGGATCAGCGCGACGCCCGGGCGCTGCGCCTGCACCAGGCGGCGCAGGCTCTCGGCCAGGCGCTCGGGACGCGCCAGGGTGGAGCCCAGGGCGAAGGCCTCGCGGTGGGCGATCACCACGTGGGCCAGGTCGATGTGGAACAGCGAGAGATCGTCGGCCTCGTCGGCGGCCCCCACGTCGTCGAGGACGAGCACGTGCACGGGACGGCTCGAGCGCAGCAGCTCCGAGAGAGAGCCCAGGCCGCGCCGCCGCAGGCGGGCGCCGGTGGTTACGGCCGCCACCGCCGGCACGGCCGCCAGCTCCTCCTCGGTGAGGGCCTGCCAGTCCAGCTCGGCCAGGGCCGCGTCGTGGCGTTCGGGCTCGTAGCTCCCCTCGAGCTCCAGGCGCGCCACGCGCACCGCGCGGAAGAGCGGCGCCATGCCCTGCGCCGTGCCGTCGAAGTACCCGACCGCCGCAGCCAGCGGGTCCGGGTGGCTGCGTTCCGCCTCGCCCAGCTGCAAGCCCAGCTCGGGCGGCCGGAAGAAGACCACCCGGGGCAGCTCGTCCAGGCCGTCCAGGTGCTCGTCGATGGCGGCGAGTGCCCCGCCGATGCGCTGCCTGCGCTCGTCGCCGAGGAGCGCTCCGCTCGCAGCCGCCGGCAGCGCGTCGGCCAGGGCCCGCGTGTCGAGCCGTGCGGCGACCCCGTCGCCCAGCGCGGCGGCGAGAACCTCCGGGTCGCGTCCCTCCGGCGAGGCCAGGCGATCCAGTCGCAGCAGGTCGCGCAGGCCCTCGCGCAGGGCCTCGAGCCGGGCGACGAAGCTCCGGCGCAGGGGCGCGCGCACCGCTTCGAGAACCCCCCGGTAGAGCCGCACGACGCCGGCACGACGCAGGCTCAGGGCAAGCGCCTCGGGCGGAAGCGCGCCCCGCAGCCGTTCCAGGGCGTCCCGGAAGGCGCTCGCCTCCGCCTCGGGCAGCGCCAGCTGCCGGACGAGGCGCTCTCCGGCGTCGGCGAGCAGGCCGTCGAGCGGGTCCCCGGGCGCGCGTTCGGAGAGCAGGCGCGCGGCGCCGGCCAGCAGGGCGTCCAGGTTGTCGGCCAGGACGCGGTCCGCAGAAGAGTCCTCGGCGGCTCGCTGCAGCAGGTCGCTCAGGCGGTGAGCGGCGACGGGGCTCGCGGCATCTTCGCCGCCGGCCAGCACGAACGGGTGCGGCGGTCTGGCGCGCAGCGTGTGCGACAGGGTTTCCAGCAGCGCCGGACGCAGCGGTGCCGGCGGCGCCGGATCGAATCCCCGGGTCCCCGTGCGATGGAAGCGCGCGATTCGCTCCCCCCACGCCTCGGCCCCGCTCTCCGGACGCCGGGGCAGGTGCGGAAGCGTGGACGGGGGCCGGAAGTCCACCTCCCGTTCGCTGCGCTCGGCGTCGAGGGCGCTCAGGTCCACGACGCGCAGACTGGAGGCGCCCTCGCGCAGCCAGTGCGCCTCCTCGGCGCATTGCTCCGCCTCGAGTGCGGCGGCGGCGCTCTCCACCGCGTTGCCCGACGCGCCCTGCAGCGCCGCCAGCGCCGCTCCGGCCACGTAGCGGGAGGCAGCGCGCTCCGGCGCCGGATCCGAGTCCGGCTCGCCGCCCAGCGGTGCGGCCAGCCAGTGAAGCTGCAAACCGCACTCGTGCAGGCGCGCAGCGGCCGCAGCGTCCACCACCGCGCCGGGATCGCCCGGGGACTGGGGCGCGGCGACCAGCACCACGGTGCTGCCCTTCCGCACCAGCGCCAGCACCCGCCGCAGGTCGAGATCGGCCGGATGGAAGACGATGAGCAGATCGCCTCCGTCGGCGTTCAGCTCCACCGACTCCCAGCACACGATCGGGGCTCCCAGGTGGCGGCGCACCCGCGGCTCCACGCGCAGCGAGCCGAGCCGCGCCATGGCCCGGAGCACGTCGCGCAGCGTGCGCTCGGCGCCGGGACCGCCCGGCGCCACGGCCAGGCGTCGGGACGCCGGGGCCGGCGTCTCGGCTGTGGGGCACGGGGGATCCGACGCAGTGGAGGGAAGCTGCGCGGTCAGCTCCTCCAGCATGCGGTCCCGCGCGCCGGCCCGGAGCGTGCGCACCTCGGCCTTCTCGCCCAGCGCTGCGCGGATCCGCGCGACCAGGCCGCTGGCGCCGGCGGCGCCCTTGATCACGAAGATCATGCGCGCCTCGGCCAGCGCCTCACGCACCAGCGCGCGCGGGAACGGGCGCACCAGCACCAGCCCCAGGGCGGTCGCCGGCACGCCGGCGCGAGACAGGCTCGCGGCCAGCTCCCGCGCCACCGCGGCCTCCGCGCCGGCCGCGAACAGCACCACCGGAGCTCCCGGGTCTCCGGTCCGCTCGAGCAGAGCCGCGGGCCGCCCGGTCTGCTCAGCCACGGCGTTCAGAGCCTCGCGCGCAAGGTCCGGGATGCGGCTCGGATCCGACTCGATCTCGAGCGGGGTCTCGGACGCGAGCGCCTGCCGCGCGACGCGCCCCTGCGCGGGAACCCGCACGGCGCACAGGCCCTCCGCCAGGGACGGGGTCACCGAGCAGAGACCGGCGCGCCCGATTCTGCGGCTCAGGAGGTGGGCCGCGAAGCAGTGATCCACCGCCTGCTGCGCCGAGGTGGCGGCCAGCTCGAAGGCTGCCCAGCGCTCGCGGCCGGGCGCGGCCACCACATGGTGCACGCACGACGCCGGGAGCGCGCTGGCGCCGGCCGTGGCGTCCGGCTGACGTCCGCCGCCCAGGCTGGCCGCGGTGGCGCCGGCCAGGGCGAGCCCCTCGGCCGTGGCCGCGTCGCGACTCACCGCCGCCCGGCAGATGGCGGCCTCGGCGCGAGCTACGGCCTCCACCCCAGAGAGCACCTCGAGCGTGCCCCCCAGCGGCGGTCGCGCTTGCGCTTCGGTCTCCTGCACCACGTTCGCGGCCTCCGCCCGCGTCAGATCTGGTAGCGATCCAGCTCGGCCCCGAGCGCGGCGATCTTTTCGCTGCGCGGCGTGCCCAGGCCCTCGGCGCTGTAGAGGTCGTAGCGGTCCGCCGCGTCGCGCCGGTAGAAGAGGCCCACCGCAACCGTGTCCTCCTCCTGCGCGATCGCCTGCGCCTCGACCAGGTCCGAGGGGTCGTGCTCGCGCTGGTTCGTGAGGACCCGTTGGATGGAGTCGTCGACCTGGATGCCGTCGGGGTGGGTCAGCAGCAGCAGTTTCGACGGGTCGCGCTGCAGCGGCTCGAACAGGTCGTTGCGGAAGTGGGGGCAGCGCTGGAGGATGCGCACGAACGCGAGCCCCGGATGCCGGTGCGCTGCCTTCAGGGTGGCCAGCAGGTGGGGCGGGTTCCAGTCCACCGTCTGGGCCACGAAGGAAGCGTTGCGAATCCCGAGCGTCGTCTGGATCGGGTCCAGCGGCTCGAGCGGTGCACCACGGGGGTGCGTATTGGACGTGGAGCCCTTCTCCGAGGTGGGTGAGGTCTGGGCCTTGGTGAGGCCGTAGACGTTGTTGTCCAGCAGCATCACCACCATCTTCATGTTGAAGTGGATCGCGTGGAGCCAGTGTCCGGCCCCGATGGAGCAGCAGTCGCCGTCGCCCGTGGCGACGAAGATGTGCAGGTCGGGACGCCGGGCGCGGATTCCGCTGGCCACGGGCAGGGCCCGGCCGTGGAGCCCGTGGAAGCCGTAGGCCTTCATGTAGTGGGGGAAGCGGGCGGCGCAGCCGATGCCCGACACGAAGACCGTCTTCTCCGGAGGGAGTTGCTCGTCGCGGCACAGGCGCTGGGCGGCGGTGAGCACCGCGTGGTCTCCGCAGCCGGGGCACCAGCGCGGGAGACTCCCCTCGAAGTCCTCGAACGTGTAGTAGCGGGGCGGGGGCTCCTCCAGCCAGTCGGTCTTCAGGCCGTACATCAATCGGCTCCTCCGAGGCGGGCGCGCAGCGCCTCCTCGATCATCCCGGGTGGCAGGGGCTGGCCCGGCACGCGCGACCAGCAGTCCACGTCCACGAGCGTGGCGGCCCGCAGCAGCCAGGCCAGCTGAGAGTAGCGGCGGCTCGTCCCGGCGCGATGATTGTCGGGGTCGTCGCTGTAGTTGATCTCGACGGTCATGACGCGCCGGTAGCGCGCGAAGATCTCGTCGAGCCCGGGCTCGAGGGGCGAGAGGAAGCGCAGGCAGGTCGTTCCCACCCGGTGGCCGTCGGCGCGGATGCGATCCACCGCCTCCTCGACCGCGCTTCGGGTGGAGCCCCAGCACACCACGAGCAGCTCTCCCTCGGCGTCGCCGTTGACGACGGGTGGCTTGAGGCTCTGCTCCAGGGTGGCGAGCTTGCGGCTGCGCATCTCCATGGCGCGCTGGTTGATGGCCGACGCATAGGCCACCTGGCTGTGCTCGTCGTGGGCCAGGCCCGTGAGCACGTAGGCCCCACCCTCCTGGCCCGGGATCGGCCGCTGCGAGAGGCCGGTCTCCGCATCCCAGTCGTAGGGCGGCGTGTTCTCGTTCCAGGGCGACTGGTCCACCGGCGGCGCGAGCCACTCGTCGGTGGGTTCCGGCCGGGCAAACAAGGTCTGAGCGGTTGCCAGGTTCGCGTCGCTCAAGACGATCACGGGCATGCGGAAGCTCTCGGCCAGCTTGCGGGCCGTGATCGTGAACTCGAAGCACTCCTCGATGCTCGAGGGGGCCAGCACGATCTTGGGCGCATCGCCGGGCTGCCCATAGAGGCTCGCCAGCAGGTCCCCCTGCTCCACCTTGGTGGGCAGGCCCGTGGCCGGGCCGCCGCGCTGCACGTTCACGATGACGAGCGGGACCTCGGCCATCACCGCCAGGCCGATCAGCTCGGTCTTGAGCGCCAGGCCGGGCCCCGAGGTGATGGTGAGCGCGGTCTTGCCGGCGTAGGAGCAGCCCAGGGCGAAGCCCACCGCGGCGATCTCGTCCTCGGCCTGATGCATGAATCCTCCGGCCCGGTGGAAGACGGAGGCGAGGTAGTGCGAGGCGGAGGTCGCCGGCGTGATCGGATACATGCTGCACACCTCGATACCGGCAGCCATGGCACCCATCGCGACGGCGGCGTTGCCGTTCATCACCACCATGGCCTGGTCGCTCTCCTGGCTCGGAACCTGGAGTCGCTCGTCGAAGTACTGGAGCCCCCAGGCGTAGCCGGCCTCGAGCAGTTGGTGGTTGCGCACGATCACGTCTTCGCCCTTGCGCCGGCGTTCGAAGAGCAAGCGCACCTCGTCCTTGGCGAAGTCCAGGTTGCGGCCATAGCGGGCGCACAGCATTCCCACGACCCACATGTTCTTCCCGCGCTGGGGATTCTCGACGAGCTTGAGGGTCTCCTCGTGGATGGGGATCTCCTGCACGTCGTAGCCGCGGGCGCAGAAGTCCTCGAGCGCCTTGGCATAGGCGTCGCGGATCTTGGCGTCCTCGTCCTTCGCCCAGCGGCTGTCGATCAGCAGCAGGGTGCCCGGCCGGAACGCGTCCTGGTCGATGCGGCTGTAGAGCACCTGCTCGTTGAAGGCGACCACCAGGTCGGCCCGATCGCCCATGTTCGAGATCGAGCGGGTCGCGAAGCGGACGCGGATCCCGCTGGCTCCGGCCTGGGAGCGGGGCGGCGGCTCGATCTCCGCCGGGATGATCTCGACGGTCCACAGGCCGTTGCCCATCTTCGCGCAGACCGTCCCAAAGAGCTGACCCGCCGTCTGGGCGCCCTCGCCCGAGTCACTGACGATCTCGATGATCTGGTCATTCGCGACCTGGACGGGCACATCGAAGGAGCCGGAATGAGGGGGCTGGGCATGCGGAGCGTCAGCGTCCACGGAGCTCTCCTTGGCGGGGGTCATGACGGGGTTGGGTTCCAGGCTTGGGCCGGTCGCAGCGCTCGGCGACGCGGAGATATGTGGCAGATTGCCCCGTCATCAGGACACAATGCCTCATGGCTTGCACCGATGCGGGATGCCCTCGGATCACCCGGTTCCACCCTCGTCGAGGTAGTACACATCTGCGATCAAGCGGCCCTCGGCGCGCTCGTGCCGGCGGAGTTGATACAGGAAGCTCGCCACCTCGCGCTGCATCCGCGAAAAAGACCAGCTGTCGTCCCCCGCTGCGGCCCGCAACACCCCCAGGGCCTGCATCATCCTTCGGTGATCCTCTTGCAGGAACTTGAGACGTCGATGCATCTCAGGACGCTTGAAGCGCAGCACGTCGAAGAGCCCGTCAGGCGCCTCCTCGTCGGCGAAGTGGGCCTCCAGGACATCGGCAAAGGACGCCAGCCGGCGCGCGGTGGTTTCCAGGTCGGGCGAGCTGGCGAGCTCCTCGATCTGCACCCCGATCGTCCGGTGCGCCTCATGGGTCAAGCGGATCGCATCGTGCCGGTCGCCGCTGGCTACCCGCTCGTCATCGGCCATGGCGTCTCCCGCAGTTTTCGGACTCGCAGCACCACACTCTGCTCGGCGCAGGCGTGTGACAGCATGCTCACCCGGTCCGTTTCATCCCGAGGGGAATGCACATCTTGTGCCACCCACGGCTCAGCCGCCCGCCTCCCCTCCACGAATCCGGCAGCGGCCGGGTCCAGGTCAGCGAGAGGGGCCAAGGAGAGCCTCCAGAAACGCCGCCACATCCGCGGCGATCTTCGCCTCGTCGCGCGGGTCCACCCAGCGCGCGTCGGGCACGCTGCGCAGCCAGGTGCGCTGGCGCCGCGCGAAGCGGCGCGTGTCGCGCTGCATCTCGGGCAGCGCGTTGGCCAGCGTGTCGGAGCCCTCGACCACCGGCCACATGTGGCGGTAGCCGATGGCCTGAAGCGGACGCAGCTGCGGGCCGTAGCCGCGCGCGACCAGGTCGCGCACCTCCTGGAGCAGCCCGCGGTCCAGCATGCGCCGGCAGCGCTCGTCGATGCGCGCATCCAGCTGCGCCACGGGCAGGTCCAGGGCCAGGTGCAGCACGCGGTACGGCGCATCGTCGAAGCCCTGCCGGCTGCGCACCTGGGATGGCGGCTCTCCGGTGCGCTCCAGGATCTCCAGGGCGCGCACCAGGCGCCGTACGTCGTTGGGGTGGATCCGCGAGGCCGACTCGGGATCCGCCTTCTCCAGGCGCCGGTGAAGTCGCGTCGGGTCGCCCTCCCCCGCCGCTTGCGCGTGCTCGGCCTCCAGGCGCGTGCGCAGCTCGGGGTTGGCCGCGCCGCCCTCCTCCACCAGCCCCTGCAGGAAGGCCCGGATGTACAGCCCGGTGCCGCCTACCAGCAGGACCGGAGCGCCTCCGTCGTGGATCGCCGCGGCGGCAGCACGCGCCTCGCTGCAGTAGCGACCCGCGCTGTACTCTACGTCCGGTGTGACCACGTCGAACATGTGGTGCGGTACCCGGGCGCGCTCGGCGAGGCTGGGCTTGGCGGTCCCGATGTCCAGGTAGCGGTAGACCTGCATGGAGTCCGCATTCACGATCTCGCCAGCGCAGCGCTCGGCCAGCTGAATGGCGAGCGCGGACTTCCCCGTCGCCGTCGGCCCGGTGATGACGATCACCGGCGGTCCTGTGTCGCACTTCGGCACGGGCGGCGAACGTAGCGCTCCGGCTTCTAGCGGCGACCGAAGCGCCGCTCGATCTCGGCTCGCTCGAAGGGCACCGCCACCGGGCGGCCGTGGGGGCACGTGGGGGCCCAGGGGATCGTATCCAGCGAGTCCAGCAGGGCTCGCTGCTCCTGCGCCACCAGCGGCTCGCCGGCTCGCCGCGCCGAGTGGCACGCCAGGGTGGCCAGCGCGCGATCCGCCTCGGGCAGCGTGCGCGCCCCGGGCTCGGCTTGCAGTCCCTCGGCATCGGCGTCGCGCAGCTCATCGGCCAGGCCGCGTACCAGCACGGCGGGGCTGCGGCCGGCCAGCAGTGCCGGGAGCGCCCGGACGACGACCGCGCCCTCCCCGAAGGCCTCCAGCTCGAAGCCCAGCCGCAGCGCCGCGGCGGCGTGCTGGCAGAGCGCCGCCACGGCCGCCGGCTCGAGCTCGACCGTGGCCGGCACGAGCAGAGCCTGCCGCTCCACGCCGTGCTCCAGCCAGGCCGCGCGCAGGCGCTCGTAGAGCACGCGCTCGTGGGCTGCGTGCTGGTCCACCAGCAGCAGCGCGTCCTTGCTCTCCACCACCAGGTAGGTCGCCAGGATCTGACCGACGAGGGCCAGGTCCGAGAAGCGGATCGGAGCATCGACCGGCTCCGCTGACTGCGCCGGAGCGCCGGTCTCCGGCTGCGGCGAGCGCCGCGCAAAGAGCCAGTCGCCGGGCCCGGGCTCGGCGGCGCGATCGGCGGGAAGCGAAGCGCGCGCCGCGTTGGCCGTCGGCAGTGCGCTCGGCGCTGCGGAGGTGGCGCCACGCAGCCAGCCGCGGCTCTCGATGGCGCCGCGCAGCGCATGGGCCACCAGCCGGTGCA
Organism: Deltaproteobacteria bacterium; assembly: GCA_019310195.1. Classification (GTDB taxonomy): domain Bacteria; phylum Myxococcota_A; class UBA9160; order UBA9160; family JAFDET01; genus JAFDET01. The sequence continues at coordinate 14,116 of JAFDET010000008.1, read as the reverse complement.
GCGCCCGGGGATCCGCGAAACGCACCTCCCACTTGGCCGGGTGGACGTTGACGTCCACAGCGTCGGGCGGCACGTCGACGTGGAGCACCGCCGTCGGAAAGCGCCCGCGCGGCAGCAGGTCGCGGTACACGTCCACGACGGCGTGCCGCAGCAGCCGATCGCGCACGGGCCGTCCGTTCACGAACAGGTAGAGGCCGGTCGCGGTCCCGCGGTGGTGATCGGGTCGCGACGCGAAGCCCCAGACCAGCGCATCCCCCTCGTGACGCTGCACCGGAACCAGCGCGGCGGCCTCGCGTTCGGACAGCACCGCGGCGATGCGCTCCAGGGGATCGTCCACCGCCGGCCAGGCGATGGCGTCGCGCCCGTCGCGCCGCACGTCGAAGTGCACGCCCGGCAGCGCCAGCGCGGCCCGGGCCAGCCAGTCGGCGGAATGGCCCCACTCGGTCGCCGGAGTCTTGAGGAACTTGCGGCGTGCCGGGATCGCCGCGAACAGATCCGCCACCTCGATGCGCGTTCCCGGCGCACTCGAGGCCTCGCGCTGGTCCACCACCTTTCCCGCCTCGACGCGGATCTCGAAGCCCTGCTCCGCGTCGGCGGTCCGCGTGCGCAGCCGCAGCCGTGAGACCGAGGCGATGGCCGGGAGCGCTTCGCCGCGGAACCCGAAGGTCCCGATCCGCCGCAGGTCCTCGGCCTCGGCCAGCTTGCTGGTGGCGTGGCGCTCCAGCGCCAGGCGCGCGTCCTCCGGTGTCATGCCCGAGCCGTCGTCGGTCACGGCGATGAAGCCGACGCCGCCGTCGCGAAGCTCCACCCGGACTCGGGACGCGCCGGCGTCCAGCGCGTTCTCGACCAGCTCCTTCACGGCCGAGGCCGGGCGCTCGACCACCTCGCCGGCCGCGATCTGGTCGATCAGCGTCGCGTCGAGACGCCGGATTCGCGGGGCGCCGCCCGCAGCTCGGGGGCTGGTCACGCGGTCTCCCGTGGCTCGCGGATGGGCTGAAAATGGCCCATAGTCGGCAAAATGTGGGGTTTCCCCCTGAGGTGGAGCGGCTAGCATTCCGCTTGAGGCCAGCCCGAGGACGAGTCTACCCGCAATTCCATTGACAAGCATCCCGACTTCTCAATAGTTTTCATCATTGGCTGGGAGGGGGTCTGGGCTGTATGAGCGCGACGACGACGACGCATGATGGTGGCCAAAACGCAACGACCGGGGCGGGCAGCCCCACGGATCGACGAATCGGTCGCCGGCGCGGCGATCGGGTCGTAGGAGCCAGTCGGGACGCCCGGCTTGCCATCGACCAGGCCCTGGCCGCAGCGCGGTCGGACCTTCCGGTCCTGGTGTGCGGACCGGCGGGCGTGGGCAAACGCTTCCTGGCTCGCGCGGTGCACGCGTGGGGCGCGAGGACCGAAGGGCCCTTCGTGGAGCGCGCCTGTGGCGCCCTGCCCGAGGCGCTGCAAGGCCGAGAGGTGTTCGGCTGCGCGCCGAACGTCCACGGCGCCGTTCCCGGTGAGTACTCCGGAGGCCTGGCAGAGGCCGCTCGCGGCACGCTCCTGCTGACCGACGCCGACTCGTTGCGCGACGAGGTCGCCCGCAACCTCCTGGCGGCGCTGACGCAGGGCCACTTCACCCGCGAGGGCGAGGAGGTCGGCCAGCCGCTGCGGGCCCGCGTGGTGGTCACCAGCCGCGGCAGCAACGGATCGATCTTCGGGGACGTGCCCCACCACCGCATCACGATCTCCCCGCTGGCCGAGCGCAACGAGGACATCCTGCCGCTGGCCGCCCACTTCCTGGCGGAGTGCGCCGAGGAGCAGGGTGATCCGCCGGTGGGCTTCACCGAGGATGCCCGCGAGGCCCTGCTCGGGCAGCGCTGGCCCGGCAACGCCCGCGAGCTGCGCGAGCGCGTCCGCCAGGCCGTACGCCTGGCCGGCGGAGCTGCGGTGAGCGCCGAGGCCCTGATGCTGTCGAGTGAGGGCGAGGCGATTCCGTCGTTCAAGGAGGCCAAGCGCGCTTTCGAGACGCGCTATGTGGAAGGGCTGCTGCGTCGCTGCAAGGGCAATATCAGCCGCGCGGCGCGCCTGGCCAAGAAGGACCGCAAGGACTTCTACGACGTGATCCGGCGCACCGGCGTAGACCCCCAGCAGTTCCGGGGCTGACGCCGCCCGCGCGCCGCTATCCTGCTGCCATGCGTGTGGGCGTGGTGCAGATGACCTCCGTGGACGACGTGGCCCGCAACCTGGCCGCGGCCGCGGATCTGCTGGCTGAGGCCGCCGACCGGGGCGCCCAGCTGGTCGCCCTGCCCGAGAACTTCGCCTATCTGCGGCGCGAGGGGCTGCCGGTGCCCTGTGCCCAGGGACTCGACGGGGAGATCGCGGGCTTCCTGCGCGAGCGGGCGCGGCAGCACCGCGTATGGCTGCTGGGCGGAACGCTGCCCGAACGCATCTCCGGCGACTCGCACATCCACAACACCAGCCTGCTGGTGGACCCCCAGGGCGAGATCTCCGCCGTCTACCGGAAGATCCACCTGTTCGACGTAGATCTCCGCGCCAGCGGAGGTGACGCCTTCGTGGAGTCCTCCACGGTGGCGCCCGGCAAGGACGTGGTGGTGGCCGAGACGCCCTTCGGCGGGCTCGGGCTCTCGGTCTGCTACGACGTTCGCTTCCCCGAGCTCTATCGAGCCATGGCGGCCCGGGGCGCGCGCTTCCTGGCCGTACCCGCCGCCTTCGCCCCCGAGACCGGCAAGGACCACTGGGAGGTGCTGCTCCGGGCCCGGGCCGTGGAGAACCAGGCCTTCGTGATCGCCCCGGCCCAGTGCGGTCGCCACAACCCCGAACGCGCCAGCTACGGACGCTCCCTGGTGGCGGATCCCTGGGGCCTGGTGATCGCCCGGGCCGGCGACCGGCCCTGCGTGCTGGTGGCCGACTGCGACCTGGCGGAGCAGGATCGCATCCGCCGCGACCTCCCCGCCCTGGCTCACCGGCGCCTCTAAAGCCCCTCCGGGCATCAGCCGATACCCCGAGCGGCGCTGGTCGACCAGTGGGGGACACCATGGCCCGGGCGGCTTTGACCATCCAGAACGGCGGTTTCGAGGGCATGAGCTACGAGCTCGGGCTCGACGCAACCGTGATCGGGCGCAACCCCAACACCGACATCACCCTGCTCGACGAGGGCATCAGCCGCGAGCATGCCATCATCGAGTTCGACGACGGCAGCGACGCCTTCACCATCGAGGATCTGCAGTCCACCAACGGCACCAAGGTGAACGGCAAGCGGATCCGCTCCTGCAGCCTGGCCGACGGCGACGAGATCGTGATCGGCCAGACCGCCTTCTGCTTCGCGCTTCGGGACTGAACCCGGCCTACGGCGTGTCGCGCCCTTCTCCGGCACTCGGGCCGTGGACCCGCTGGCGCCGCGTGTAGTTCTCCTGGACGATCTCCACCAGCTCGTCCACATCGTCGGTGATCCGGAACAGATCGAGATCGCTCTCGGAGACCATGCCCTCGTGCAGCGGCTGCTTGCGGATCCAGTCGAAGAGCCCGCTCCAGTACGACTCCCCGAAGAGCACCACGGGGAACTGGTGGACCTTGCCGGTCTGGCTCAGGGTCAGGCACTCGAAGATCTCGTCCAGGGTGCCGAAGCCGCCGGGCATGCCTACCAGCGCACAGGCGTACTTCACGAACATGACCTTGCGGGCGAAGAAGTACTGGAAGTGGATCACCCGCTCTGCGTAGGCGTTCGGTTCCTGCTCGTGGGGCAGGCGGATGTTCAAGCCGATGGAGCGCCCCTCGCCCTCCTTCGCGCCCTTGTTGGCGGCTTCCATCACGCCGGGTCCACCCCCGGTGATGATCGAGAAGCCCGCCTGCGACAGCGCGCGGGACACGATCTCGGCGTCCCGGTACCAGCGGTGCTCCGGCGCCAGGCGGGCGCTTCCGAAGATGCTGACCGCAGGCCAGATGGGGCGCAGGGTTTCGAACCCCTCCACGAACTCGGCCATGATCTTGAAGAGGGCCCACGTGTCCTTGGCCCGGCGGTCACTCATACGCGGTGTATCGGCTCACCGGCTAGGGTTTCTTGAACAGGGAGTCGAGCTTCGAGCGGGCCTGGTCCTGCTCGCGCGCGCGCGCGCCGCCCCCGCCCGTGCCCGGCGAAAACCATTCGCAGCGGTTGGCTCGTTCGCGGTCGTCCACCCGCTCGGCCTGGGACTCGCGGCATTCGTTGTAGGCGCTCGGGTCGTGGTGCGCGCAGTTCCGGCAGCAATGCAGGTCGGCGCGGCAGGCCGTGCACTCCTCGCGAAAGCCGAGGCGCTCACTCGCCGCCAGGGCGAATTCGGCACCGCAGGAGAAACAACGCATGCACCGACGGTGGAACGCGGGCCGTGCCCTGTCAAGGCGAACACGCTCGAAAGCCGATAGCCTCCGCCTCCGTGAAGCGACCGCTCCGAGCCGCCCGTTCTGCTGCGGCGTTCCTCGTCCTGACCCTGCTCGCCCCGTCCGGCGTCCGGGCCCAGGATGCGCCCAACATGCAGGAGCTCACTCTCGCCTGGGCCAGCGGCAAGTACATCGGGCCGGTGATCTGCAGCCTGCCCGGCGGGCCCATGCGTGTGGCGCGCAAAGCCAATATCGCGCCGCCGCGTCGGCGCAAGCATCGACTCACCCTTCTCCTGGAAATCGAACCCATGGGCACGGGAGAGGCGCGCTGCACGAACGACCTGGGCGACCCCGAGCCGGAGCTCCAGGCGCGGGCCAGCATCTACTTCGATGGGCCTCCCCGCCCCGACACGGCGCGCCGCGACTTCCAGCAGATGCTGCGCCGCGACCGGACCGTTCCCTTTCGCGTGGAGTCGGGCCAGCTCGTGATCGGCGCCGGAGAGGCCGCGCGTACCGTCTCTCTGAAGGACGCCAAGCTGGAGATCCGACCCATCGCCACGGGCAGCGATGCTGCGCGCATGCTGGGCGACGTGGGCAAGCTGGCCAAGCGGAGCTTGATCCTCGAAGCGCGCGACGGCACGCGCATCGTGGTGCATGCCGTGCACGTGGTTCCGCGCGAGTGAAGCTCCCGGCGAGCCGGGCCGCGGCGCGCCTCTACACGAAGGTTGTGTCCTCCCGATTGGACCTCTCTAGCAGAAGGCTCTTGCGGCCGGAGGGTTCGGAGCGCCTCAGCTGGCGGCGCCCGGCTCAGGCCGCGTAGCGGCGCGAACGCGGGACCGAACAGCGCCGCGCCCGCGTGGGAATACGGCTCTCGTAGTAGCGCTCCCAGGGTTCGGGCAACGGCACCCGCGTCGGAAAGAGCCGGCGGCCCAGGATCTCCCGGGTCGAGAGCCGGTGGTCCACCAGGCCGAGCACCTGGGCCGGCGTGGCGTCGCGACGCTTCTCGCTCCGCGACTTCTGGAAGTTCACCCATACGGAGAAGAGGGCGACGCGCTCCATCGCGCTTTGCCTCCGCTTCGAGAACGCGATGGTCTCGCGCTTGTGGTTGGCGCCGCCATGGCGGAGCAGGAGGTCCATGCGGTTGACCGGGAAGAGCGGGTTCCCCGTGGTGCGGGCCGCCTTCGAGGAGGTCACCCGGTGGCGGATGGATACGCCCTCGATACGTCGAAGCGCACGGGGGTAGGCCCGGTGCTCGTCGGAGCGGATCTCCAGGTCCTCGCCGGCGGCGGCCAGCATGCGCACCAGGGCGGCCACCGAGTGCTCGATCGCCCGCGGGTCGGGGCGCCCGAAGCGGGCCTCGAGCCGTGCCCGCTTCGCCTTCTGGAACGGGGTCATGCGACCCTTGCGCCGCAGCTCGGCATCGCTGAAGGCGTAGAGGAAGTGGCTCTCGGCGCCCACGGCCAGGTTGGCGTGGAAGGGGTAGTACTGGCTGTGCTCGAAGCTCTCGAAGCCGTCGATCACGAGGGGCTCAGTCACTCGAGAAGGAAGATGGGCCTGGAGGAAGAGCAGGGCGTGACGGCCCAGACGTGCCGCGTGGGTCTGGACGGTGGAGGGCGAGCAGCCCAGGCCCCGGGCGAGCTGGCGGAAGCCGGCGCAGGCCATGAGGCCCTCATAGATGGGCGTCTGGAGCTCGGGGCGGCGCAGCCAGTAGGTGGGCGAGAAGGTCTGTGAACTGAAGGCCCGGTGGCAGCGAAGACAGCGGTACCGCTGGATTCGTCGGGGCCGGGCCCGGCGGGTGTAGAAGCCAGCCCGCTTGAAGCGCCAACCCCGCGGATCGCGATGGAAACCGCACGCCGGGTTCGGGCAGTGGGGCGGGCGGAAGGGTGCACGGCCGAGCGCCATGCCCTCCCCTCACCGCAACCCCCGTGCCAGGAACATTCTGCGGGACACAACCCTAGAGAAAGTAGCCCAGCCTTCCGTCGAGCAGGACGCAGGCGAAGAGCGTTCCGTTGGTCACCGCGTGGGCGCGCACCACGGCACCCAGGTGCCCGCGCCGGTAGAGCCACAGGTTGTAGAGCACACCCGTGGCGAAGGCGACGGGCATCTCCCAGCTGACGTGGCTGAACGTGAACCAGGCCACGGTGATCCAGAAGCTGGCGCGGGAGTAGCGTGCCACGGGGAGACTCCGGAAGTCCGTCTCCGTGTCGATCTCCAGGCGCCCTCCCCGCAGCGAGATCAGCTCCGCAAAGCGGATCAGGAAGCTGCGCACGAAGAGCTCTTCGACGAAGGGTGTGACGACGACGAACCCGAGCCCGCGCAGGGCCCACGCGCCGGTGCGCCCGTCTACGCCGAAGACCCCCGCGTCGAAGCCCTCGGTCGGATGCGGGAGCAGGCCGCTCACGTAAGGAGCCATCCACAGCGCCGCCACGCCCAGGCCCACAGCCACGTCCGCAAACCAACCGGCGGCGCCCCCGGACCCGATCCGCAGCTCCGGGTAGCAGCCGCGCAGCGCGAAGGCCAGGAGCGCCGCGGCGGGAATCGCGACCTTCAGACACAGGGCCACGCCGGGCGGCAGCGGCAACCAGCGACCGAGCTCGACCAGGACGAGAAACAGCACGTAGGGAGCCACGTGGGGCAGCCAGGCGCGGCTCGTGTGCAGACTCAAACGCAGCCCCTCCGATGCGATCGGAGTGTACACGCGCGGGGGCCGCACTCGGATCTGGTAGGGTTTCCGGGCTTCGTGCCCGCGCTCCGCACCGTCATCGGATTGCTCGCCTTGGGCGCCGCCAGCGCGGCGTGCGGCGCCGATCCTCCCGCTCTGCGCAACGACGGCCCCGTCGCCGGTTGGCCGGTCTACGGCGGGGATCCCGGTGGCACGCGCTACTCGCCCCTGACCCAGATCGACCGCGACAATGTGGCCTTCCTCGAGCCGGCCTGGAGCTACCGGACCGGAGACTGGGCACGGGGCCGCTCGGACTCGCCCGCCCGCACGTCGTTCCAGGCCACTCCCGTGCTGGACAACGGCACGCTCTACTTCTGCTCGCCGCTGAACCGGATCTTCGCCCTGGATGCGGAGACCGGCGCCGAGCGCTGGATCTACGACGCCGAGCCGCAGCTCGCGGGGCTGTGGGGAGCGGCCTGTCGGGGCGTGGCCCTGTGGCGCGACGACCGGGCGCCGGCCGCGGCGGAGTGCGCGCTCCGCGTCTTCATGGGCACGGTGGACGCGCGCCTGGTGGCCGTGGACGGCGCAACCGGGCGCCCTTGCGGGGGCTTCGCCGACAACGGCGCCGTGGACCTCACGCGCGGGCTCGGCGACGTGGAGCGGGGTGAGTACAAGGTGACCTCGGCGCCGACCGTCGTCGGCGACGTGGTCGCCGTCGGGGCCATGGTCGGCGACAACCGCCGTGTGGATGCGCCCGGCGGTGTCGTGCGCGGCTACGACGCGCGCAGCGGCGTGCTGCGCTGGGCCTTCGACCCGGTGCCGCCCGGCACGCCGCCGCTGGAACCCGACCCCCAGGGCGAGCCCCGCTACCACCGGGGAACGCCCAACGCCTGGTCGGTCTTCTCCGCCGACCCCGAGCGCGGGCTTCTCTTCGTGCCTTTCGGAGGCCCGAGCCCCGACTTCTACGGGGGCCACCGGCGGGGCTTCGACCACTACGGAAGCTCCGTGGTGGCGCTCGACGCTCGCAGCGCGGAGCCGGTCTGGCACTTCCAAACGGTGCACCACGACCTCTGGGACTACGACGTCGCCTCGCAGCCTTCCCTCCTGGATCTGGAGGTTCGGGGCCAGAAGATCCCCGTCGTGGTGCAGCCCACCAAGATGGGCCACGTCTTCATCCTGCATCGCGATAGCGGCGAGCCGATCTTCCCCGTGGAGGAGCGCCCCGTTCCCCAGACGGACGTTCCCGGCGAGACCAGCTCGCCGACGCAACCCTTCCCGACCTTTCCCCCGCCCCTGCATCCACTGCGCGCGACCGCCGGGCAGGCCTTCGGATTCACGCCCTGGGATCGAGGGCGTTGTCGCACGAGGCTCGAGGGATTGCGCAACGAGGGCATCTTCACGCCGCCCAGTCTGCGCGGCTCGCTGGCGTATCCCGGCACGCCCGGGGGCTTCAATTGGGGCAGCGGCGCCTGGGACCCCGAGCGCAAGCTCCTGGTCCTGGCTCAGAGCCGCATCGGGCAGGCCCACACCCTGCTCCCGCGCAGCGACGCCGAGGCGCACCCGCGCGAGCAGCACGGTGACTTCTCCGCGATCTCGCCCCAACGCGGCACGCCGTACCTCTACCATTCCTCGGTTCCCGTCTCGCCCTTCGGAGTGCCCTGCACGCCTCCGCCGTGGGGCACGCTGCTGGCCGTTTCGCTCGAGACCGGTGAACGGGTTTGGGAGGTGCCCTTCGGAACCACGCGCGACATGACGCCCCTGCCGTTCGGCCTGAACCTGGGCTTGCCCAGCATGGGCGGGCCGATCGTGACCGCCGCTGGCCTGGTCTTCATCGGCGCCAGCCTCGACGACTACGTGCGGGCCTACGACGTGGAGACCGGGCAGGAGCTGTGGCGGGCGCGCCTTCCCGCCGGCGGTCAGGCCACGCCCATGACCTATCGCCTGCGACCGGAGGGGCGCCAGTACGTGGTGATCGCGGCCGGGGGCCACGGCATGCTGGGAACCCGGGCGGGAGACCACCTGATCGCCTTCGCCCTACCGGAGGCCGAATGAAGACGCTGCATTTGCTTCGTCACGCGAAGTCGAGCTGGGACGATTCGGCGTTGGACGATCACGACCGTCCCCTGGCGCCTCGCGGCGAACGCGCGGCCCTGGCCCTGGCCGACCACTGGGCCGCCTGCGGCGTGCGTCCCGACCTGGTGCTCTGCTCCACGGCGTGCCGCGCGCGGCAGACCCTGGAGCGGATCCTGCCCCGCTGGGATTCGCCGCCGGCCGTGCGCTGGGATCGGGGCCTCTACCTGACCTCCGCGCCCGAGCTTCTCGAGCGCGTGCAGGGCCTGGCCGACGCCCACGCCAGCGTGCTCCTGGTGGGCCACAACCCGGGCCTCGGCGAGTTGGCGACCCTGCTGGTGGGCTCGGGGGACCCCGCCCTGCGCCGGCGCCTGATGCGCAAGTACCCCACGGGCGCCTGGGTGGAGCTGCGCTTCGCCGTGGGCTCGTGGCGGGACATAGTGTCCCACGGCGGCAAGCTGCTTCGCTTCGTACGTCCCAAGGAGTTGAGGTAGCTTCTCTCAAGTCCCGTGAGAGAGTCCCTCCCCCAGGAGATCGAGCTCAAGCTCGAGATCGATCCGGAGACGCTTCCCCGCCTCCGGCGCATGGGTGTCTTCCGCCGCGAGGGCGTGGGCCGCGCCCGCACCACCACCCTGCACTCGGTGTACTTCGACACGCCGGAGCTGAGCCTGCGCCGCGAGGGCGTGGCCCTGCGCGTGCGCCGCGAAGGCCGCGGGTACGTGCAGACCGTCAAGACCGCCGACGCCGGACGCGCGGGCCTGTTTTCCCGCGGCGAGTGGGAGTGCCCGGTTCCCGATGCGCACCCGCACCTGGAGGCGATTCCGGACGCGGCGGTTCGCGCGCGGCTGGCGCGCTGCGTAGAGGGAAGCGAGCTCGGCCCGATGGTGGAGACGACGGTGCGCCGCACCCACCGCCTGGTGGTCCGCGAGCAGGCCCGCATCCGCTGCGACCTGGACGTGGGCGAAGTCCGCACGCCCAAGAGCACGGCGCGGATCTGCGAGCTGGAGCTGGAGCTGGTGGAGGGGGACCCCCGCCATCTCTACGAGCTGGCCCTGGAGCTGCAGGTGGCGGTGCCGTTGCGTCCCGCCAGCGTGGGAAAGGCCGAGCGCGGCTTCGCCCTGCTCACCGGCGAGGCCCCGGCGCCGCTGCGCGCGCGCCGCCCGCAACTCCATCCCGACGACAGCCTGGACGCGGCGCTGGCCGCCATCTTCCAGAGCGGGCTGGAGCAGCTCGCCGGCAACGAGACGCCGGCCTGGCTTGGGGTCGATCCCGAGGGCGTGCACCAGCTGCGCGTTGGCGTGCGCCGCCTGCGCTCGGCGTTCTCGCTGCTGCGAGCCTACCTGCCGCCGGAGCACACGGATCCTCTGCGCGAGGAGCTGCGCTGGCTGGGGCGCGCGCTGGGCCCGGCGCGGGACATGGATGTCTTCCTGGAGGAGCGACTGGACCCGATCGTGGCCCTCTACCCGACGGAGCCGGCACTGAAGCGCCTTCACGAATCCGCCCGCGAGCTTCGCGCACGGGCCTACGACGACGTGCGTCGCGCGCTCGAGAGCCCGCGTTACCCGGCGCTGGTGCTTCAGCTGGGCGCCTTCGTTGCCTCGCGCCGCTGGCGGGACCAGCCGCTCTCGCCGGAGTCGGCCCGCCTCTTCGGACCTGCGCGCGATGTTGCCGGCCCGCTGCTGGCGCGGCGGCGACGCAAGGTCATGCGCCTGGGCCGCCACCTGGCCCAGCGCTCCACCGAGGAGCGCCACGCCCTGCGGATCGTGCTCAAGAAGCTGCGCTACGCCACCGAGTTCTTCGGCGGCCTGTACCCCGACGCGCACGCGGAGCGCACCCACCGGCGCCTGGGGCGCCTCCAGGACGAGCTCGGACACCTGAACGACCGGGAGGTGGCTCGCGAGCTTCTGGACCGCATCCTGACCCATCTGGGCGCGGAAGCAGGCGCTGCGCAGCAGCGCTCCGCCGGCTTCGTCGAGGGCTGGAGCGCCCACATCGGGAGCCGCGTGGAAACGCGCCTGCTGGAGCGCTGGAAGCGCTTCGCCCGGACGCAGGCCTTCTGGAAGGCCTGATCGCGCCGTCCCCGTTTCTTCATGGGCTCCGCCGGGCGCGCGCTTCGAGAACCGGCCCGCGATCGGTAGACTCGCTGGCATGAATGCCCGGAGCGAGAAGCCGGCAACGCGGAGTTCGATCCCCTTGGGTCCGTACCTGAACCGCGAAGTATCCTGGCTCGACTTCAACTCCAGGGTCCTCGCTCTGGCGGAGGATCCGGACCTGCCGCTCCTGGAGCGGGTCAAGTTCCTGGCCATCTTCAACACCAACCTGGACGAGTTCTTCCAGGTTCGAGTGGCGCTGTTCCACGCGGAGTACGAGGCCGGCCTGGGCCTCGCGACGCCCGATGGCCTCACCCCCGAGGCCCAGCTGGACGCGATCCGCGCCCGGGTGCTCGAGCTCACCGCCCGGGAGCAGGCCCTGTTCCGCAAGGAGCTCCGGCCCGCCCTGGCCGATGGCGGCATCGTGATCTGCGACTGGAGTGACCTGGAGCCGGGCGAGAAGGACCGGCTCTCCGACTTCTTCGCGAACCAGGTCTTTCCCGTGCTGACGCCGCTGGCCGTCGACCCGGCTCACCCGTTCCCCTACGTCTCGGACCTGTCGTTCAACCTGGGCGTACTGGTGCGCGACCCGCGCAGCTCGGTGATGCGATTCGCGCGCATCAAGGTTCCCCAGCTCCAGGAGCGCTTCGTGCGCCTCCCGGATCGCGAGCGCTTCCTGCCCGTGGAGCAGCTGATCGGCGCCCACCTGGACCGGCTCTTTCCCGGCATGGAGATCCACGCCCAGGCGGCCTTCCGCGTGACCCGCAATGCCGATCTCGACATCGAGGAGGAAGAGGCCGCGGACCTGCTGGCGGCCATCGAGTCGGGCCTGCAACGTCAGCGGCGCCTCTCGGACGCTGTGCGCCTGGAAGTGGAAGTCGGAATGCCGGAGCATTCCCGCGCACTCCTGCTCGAGGAGCTGGAGCTGGACGGGGAAGACCTCTACTTGCGGGACACCCTGCTCGACCTGGGTGGCCTGTGGGACCTCTACCGCTTGGACCGACCGGAGCTCAAGGAGTCCCGCTACCGGCCCCGGCCGGAGCCCCACTTCGCGGCCCTGCCGGAGGACGGGGAGCCGGGCTCCATGTTCGCGATGCTGCGGGAGAGCGACATCCTGGTGCACCACCCCTACGAGTCGTTCGAGAGCTCGGTGGAGGCGTTCCTCTCGCAGGCGGTTGCCGACCCCGCGGTGCTCACCATCAAGCACACCATCTATCGGACCTCCGGGCTCCCGGACGACTCGATCGGCCGCTCCCTGATCCGCGCCGCCCAGGCGGGCAAGCAGGTGGTAATCCTGGTCGAGCTGAAGGCCCGCTTCGACGAGCAGGCCAACATCGAGTGGGCGCGCCAGCTGGAGCAGGCCGGCGTCCACGTGGTCTACGGGTTCCTGGGGCTCAAGACGCACTGCAAGCTGGCCCTGGTGGTGCGTCAGGAGCGCGACGGCCTGCGCCGCTACTGCCACATCGGCACCGGGAACTACAACGCGGTGACCGCGCGGCTTTACGAAGATATGGGGATCTTCACCGCGGACCCGGACCTGGGAGCCGACCTCTCGGAGCTCTTCAACCACCTGACCGGCTTCAGCCACGAGACGTCCTACCGCAAGGCGCTGGTGGCGCCGGTGCGCCTGCGCAACCAGCTCCTGGATCTGGTGCGCAAGGAGATCGAGTCCGGGGATGGACGCATCGTCATCAAGGTCAACAACCTCTCGGACCCCAAGATGATCGACGCCCTCTACGAAGCGTCCCAGGCCGGGGTCGAGATCGACCTGATCGTGCGCTCGGTCTGCAGCCTGCGCGCCGGTGTGCCGGGCCTCTCCGAGCACATCCGCGTCCGCTCCATCCTGGGCCGCTTCCTGGAGCACTCGCGCATCTACCGCTTCGGGACCCTCGCGCGCGGCATGCGTTACTACATCGGCTCTGCAGACCTGATGCCGCGCAACCTGGACGGGCGCGTCGAGCTGCTGGCTCCCGTAGAGGGGCCGGATCTGCGCGAGCGTCTGGACGAAACGCTGGACCTGCTGCTGCAAGACGACGGCCTGGCCTGGACGCTGGACGACTCCACCTGGCGCAAGGTTCCGGTGCGCGCCGGACTTCGTTCCCAGGAAGAGCTCATGCGCCTGACGCACGAACGAGCCCGAATCGACTGAAGTTTGCCACGCCTCTGCCACACGGATCGGGTACTCTCGATCGACCCCCTGACCGAAAAGTTTGCCCGGTTCTGCTTTCCCGGTATGCCGGGGGGGGACTTGCGTCTTGAAGGTCGCGTCTTGAAGGTCTACTGGGTCCGATACGCCCGGGCCGTAGCGCGCTCGGACTGGCAAGGCGACGGCCTGCTGCGGCCGTTGTCGGAGCGCGGCCTGCTCGAGGCCGAGTCGCTCGCCGCTCACTTGGCGGCGGATCCGCCCACACGGGTGATCTCGGCTCCCGCGTTGCGCTGCCAGCAGACGGTGGAGCCGGCGGCCGTCGCGGCGGGCGTTGCGGTCGAGGTGGAGGAGCGCCTCGCGGAGGGCGAGCTGATCGCGCGAGTCCTGGAGCTTCTGCCTACCGCGACGAACGGTCCGCTGCTCTGCTGCACCCACGCCGACGTGATCGAGTCGCTGCTGCGCGTGCTGGAGCTGGCGGAGCCCGACAAGAGCGGCCGCATCCCTTGCAAGAAGGGCTCGGTCTGGGTCCTCGAAGGCGGCGGCTACACGCCTACCCGCGCTACCTACTTCGAGCCGGTGGGCCGCCCCAAGCGCGGCCGTGGCGTACGCTACTCGGCGGGCGAGGAGTTCGAGCGCTCGTTCACTCGACGGGCGGCGGTGCTCGACATGGGAAGCACTTCCTTCACGCTGCTGGTCGCCGACGTGGATGCCGACGGCTCGGTCCGGCCCGTGGTGGGCGAGAAGGTCATGCTGCGGCTGGGCGCGGTGATCGCAAACGAGGACGGT
>JAFDET010000125.1 GCA_019310195.1 Deltaproteobacteria bacterium | reverse complement strand
CCAGCAACATCGGAAGCTGGAGGCCATCGGCCACGGCCGGGCCGAAGCCCGGCGCGAAGATCACGGCCGCCGCGTACGCGCCCACCAGCGTGACCAGCGACAGCGCTGACGCCAGAGCGCCGCGCATGGCGCCGACCACGACGAAGACGGCCAGCAGGACCAGTGCCAGGAGATCGATGCCCATTCCGGGGTGCGAATCGTCCCCCCGGCAACGAGCCTTGAGCGGCGGGCCGGCAGGAGCGCGGCCGCGCCACGCTGTGGAGCCAACGCCGCTCCCCCAGCGCCGCCAGCACCGCGCCGTCGCGACCGGTCCACCACAGCGCGTAGCCGTACGCACGCACCCGCTCCTCCACCCGCGGGTCGGGCATGCGGAAGCGTCCCAGGCAGGGGGCACTGACGACCGCGGCGACGCCGCCCACGGCCTCCAGGAGCGCGGCCGAAGAGGACGTGCGGCTGCCGTGGTGGGGCAGCAACAGGAGATCGGCGCGAAGGTCGGCGCCCGATCCGACCAGGGCGCGCTCCGCGTCGACGGAGAGATCGCCCGGCAACAGTACCCGGCCGCCCGCAGCGGTGACCCGCAACACCAAGGAGGCGTCGTTGCCCCGCCAGCCCGCGTCCGGGGGCGGCCACAGGCTCTCCACGCGAAGGCCGTCCAGATCCAGCGCCGCCGCACCCGTCCCACGCTCCACCACCGGCACGCCGCGCTCGCGGGCGGCGTGCAGCACCGCCGCGAAGCCGGGCGCGTCCCGTCCGCCGCGGGGCAGCCACAGCCGAGCCACCGGCAGGCCGCGCAGGATGGCGGGCGCGCCCCCGCGGTGGTCGAGATCGGCGTGAGTCAGGGCGAGCAGGTCGAGGCGCTCTACGCCCAGGGCCGCCAGCGCGGGCAGCACGGCGTCGCGTCCCCGGTCGCCGCCGGGGAAGGCGCCGCCGGCGTCGACCAGGATCGCCGCACCCGAGCTCTGCACGAGCACCGCGTCGCCTTGGCCCACATCCAGGAACACGACCCGCGGCGGCGGCGGGGCCAGCGGCCGAGGCGGCGCGAGCGCCAGCACCAGGCCCGAGAGCGCCGCGCAGGCCAGCCGAACGCCGGTTCTAGGTGACGTCAGGCCGAACCACGCCAGACCCACCGCCAGCCCCAGAGCTCCGTAGGCAGGCACCGTCCCCGTCGCGTCCGGCGCTGCGCGGGCCCCTGCCTCGGCGAGCTGCAGCGCCCAGGCCGCCATGCGCTCCGCCGCAGCCGCGAGCACGGCGCTCGGCGCCGCTCCGGGCGCCAGGCCGATGGCCGCTGCGGAGAGCAAGGCTGCCGGCAGCAGCACCAGCCCCGTCAACGGGACGGCCAGCGCATTCACCAACAGCGCCGCGGGTGCCGCGACGCCCAGGCTCAGGGCCGCCAGCGGTGCAGTCGCCAGGAGTGCCGTGGCCGATGCACGCAGCCCCGCACGCCAACCACCCTCCAGCCCGCCGGGAGCCAGGACCAGTGCGGCCGTGGCTGCAAACGAGAGCTGGGCCCCGGGCGAGAAGAGCGCGGCCGGATCGAAAGCCATCACCACGCAGGCCGCCGCAGCCAGCGCCGCTCCCCGACGCGCGGGGCGTCGCTGCAGCACTTCCGCCGCCACCGCCAGCAACAGCAGCAGCGCCCGCCGCACGGGAACTCCGAACCCCGCGAGCAGCGCCTGCGCCACGGCGAACCCCAGGGCCAGCGCCAGCGCCGGGCGCCGGGTATCCAGGCGCGCCGCCGCCCACGCCCAGCGGGCCAGGCCGCGCCGGGCTACGCCGAAGGCGAGACCGGCGCCCAGCGCCAGGTGCAGGCCGGACACGGCGAGCAGATGCGCGATGCCCAGCTCCGAAAACGCGCGACGCGCAGCGTCCGGAATACCGCCGCGCTCGCCCAGGGCCAGTGCCGCGAGAAGCGGGCCACCGGGGCCCAGGGCCTCGAGCCGGCGCGCTACGCGCAGCCGCAGGCGCAGCAGCGGCGCCAGCGGGCGCGCACTCCGGTCGGGAGCACGCACCGCGAGCAACGCGTGCAGCGGGCGGGCGGCCGCACCGACGCCGCGACGCTGCCAATGACGCCCGGCCTCGGCACGGCCCGGATTCCGCAGGCCTCCCAGGGGACGCAGGCGAGCGCGCATGCGCACGCGGTCGCCTCGTACTGCGTCTCGAAGCGCACGCGATCCATCCGCCGGAACCCGAACCAACAAGCCCCGCGCCAGGGGCACGGGCGACTCGATCCCCACGACGTCGCGCAATACCAGTCGCGAACCGTGGGAAGCGTGGCGCGCTTCGACGACGCGACCCTCGAGGACGGCCTCGAAGGGCGCCGCGGGCACTGCGGCCCGCGCCTCTTCCAACGAGTGGCCCAGGTGGAGGGCGCTGGCGCACCCGGCCGCAAGCACGGCCAGACCCAGGCGCAGCCGTGGACCACCCGCCAGCAGTGCGGCCGCCAAGCACAGCACGGCGCCCAGCAGCGACTCGTGCGCCGCGAGCCAGCCGAGGTCGGCGGCGACGATCCCGGCGCACTGGGCGCCGAGCAGCAGGAGCAACCGCGGCATTCGCGTCCCGGGACCGGGAGCGTTCGAATGCTAGCCCAGGCAGGCAGGCTCAGTGCAGGATCTGGCGGCCCTCGCTGCACACTTGCTTGCGCATGCGGCTCAGGTAGGCCGTCAGCATCTTGAGCCCCTCGTCCAGCTTCTTGAGCTCCCCGCCGAAGTCGTCGACGAGTCGCGACAGCTCCGACAGGTCGCGCAAGCTCCGGCGCAGGCTCTCCTGGCCATTGCGATGCACGCGGTAGGCGACCTCGACGCCCTCGACGATGGCCTCCCAGGTCGGCTCCGCTGCGTCGGAGCTCACCAGCGCCACGCGGGTGAGCACCGCATCCGCAAACAGGGGGTCGACCCCCCGCGCCTCGAGGTCCCGGCGCAGTCGATCCCGCACCTCCGCTCCCGCTTCCACACCATCCAGCTCAGCGCCGGATCCGTCCTGCTTGCGTGCCACTGCTTACCTCCTCCCCCCGCTACAGAGAAGAGAGCAAGAACGGTGCCACGCACCGCCGAACCGCAGAAGTCGCCGCAAGCGCGTGGATGCGCTGAGGAAGCGCTCAGGGACCGGAGGGCGGGCTCTGGAGCCGACGTGGGCAACGCGCTTCCACACTGGGAAGCGGACTACTCATTCCCGCGAGGGCTTAGAGCCCATCTCATGAACCCGGACCGAGCGAGAGGTGGAGATTCGGTCTGCTGGCAAGGCGCGCAACCGAGCCATAGCCGTAGCTACGGCGCAGGGAGCGCAACGCAGCCAGCGGGCCGAAGATCCGCCCCTCGCGACGGGAGGGCTCATGAGATGGGCTCTAGTCGCGCCAAGCCATGGGAACCCGAGCCTGATCGGCCTCGGCTTCCAGGAGTTCGAGCTGGCGGTCGAGCTCTTGCTGCTGTGCCCCGAGGGCACGCCGCTTGGACGACTGGTTCGGGTTCGTCCGTTCGACGGCGGCCTCCAGCTGCTCGCGGCGCCAGCGCAGACCGCGGTACTCGGAGCGCCACTGCGCCCGAGAGCGCCCGCCGCGAATGCTGCCGCTCTCCTCCAGGTCGTTGGGGACCAGCGTCAGGATTCCCTGGGCGGCGTCCACGTGATAGGTGAAGTGGTTGAAGTACGACAGGCCGAGCAGGCCCACCTGCATCGTCGAGCTGATGCTGGCGGGCACGTCGTCCACGCGGGCTCCCGCCAGGTCCACCGAGTCCAGCATTACCACCGGCTCCTCGATGATGCCGTTGGCGGTCTGGTACTGGCGTGTGCGACCGCTCCGTTCCAGGTCCAACCGCTCGGCCGCCCAGCGCGGGATCGACACGTCGCTGGCTCCGGTATCGACGAGGAACGGGACCATGAGGCCGTTGTTGATGCGCGCGGCCACCAGCATGCCGGTGCCAGCCCGCTCGACGCGGATGCGGTGCATGCGCTTCGGCCGGGAGGCCGCCGTGGCTTGCCCGACGCCGGGCGCCCGAGCCGCCGGCGTCGAGGGAGCCGACGGCGTGCTGTAGGTCGAGACCCGGCCGGGATCCTCCGACTCGATCGTGCGGCGCACGGCCTCCGCACGGTGCGTCGCGGGAACCTGCGAGATCTCCTGGGTGAAGTGCACGCGCCCGTCGGCGTCCGTCCAGCGATAGATCTCCGCCGAGGCCGGCGGCCCGAGCACGATCAGCGCTGCCGCCAAGATGCCGGAAAAGCTGCGCACGCCTGATGCCCCCAGCGCCGCAAAGGACGCCCCCATCGGATCGGCCCAACGGAAGCCCGTCTTGAAGCCAGCCCCGCCGCTCCGGAGCCCCGCGCAGAGGCCGCCCCGCAGCCCCACCAGCGCTCGACACGCCGCCCACGCCTATGCCCGCAAGCCCGAGGCAAACGAGCCCGCACGGCCTACGCGGCGCGCCGAGGGCGCGCAGCGAGCCGACGGCGAGCGAAGAGCAGGCACCTGCAAGGAGAGCGAGCCCAAGGAGCCCCCCCGCTAAGCCCTACGCACCTTGATCCCCGCCTCGCGCAACAGCGCCAGCGGCACCTCGCCCAGCGGATAATCCGCGTTGTAGATCACCTCGCTCATGCCCGAGTTGATGATCATCTTGGTGCACATCAGGCAGGGCGAGAAGGTCGTGTAGACCGTCGCTTCGCGGAGCGTGACACCGTGGTAGGCCGCCTGGACGATGGCGTTCTCCTCCCCGTGGGAGCAGAGGCACTCGTCGAGCCGTGCCCCTCCCTCGGCGAAGGAGTTGCAGCGCGGGCAACCACCCTCGTTGCAGTTGCGCACGCCGCGCGGCGTTCCGTTGTAGCCGGTCGAGATGATGCGGCGGTCCCGCGATATGACCGCACCCACCTTGCGCTTCACGCAGTTGCTCCGCGTCGCCACCACGCGAGCGATGCTCATGAAGTACTCGTCCCAGCTGGGTCGTTCAAAAAAAAGCGAGCGCCCCAGGACGCGTTGCACCTCCGTGTGCAGCTCTTCGAGGCTGCCCGAGTTGTCCAGGGTGAAGTCGGCCAGCTGGCGCACGGCGGCGAGTTGCTGCCCCGCCGGGTCGTCGCCCCCCTGTTCGCGGCCCTCCAGGCGCTGAAGATCCTCCAGGGTGAGCGGATCGCCGCCGCGCCCGCGCCGGCGGATGCGCTCCAGGCGGATGGCCTCATCCCCGTCCACCCAGATGAGCTTGAACTGGGGATCGGCCGCACGCAGCGCGTTCACCTCGGCCGAATGCCGCACCGAATCGATCACGTAGTTGCGATCGGGCAGAAGCTGGGCCACCAGTCGCTCGGCGAGCACCGCCGCGCCGTTCTCGCTGCGAAGCGCGTTGCCGGCCTCGATCATGCGCTCGCGGGTCTCCTCGAGGCCCTGCTGCGCCAGCTCCTGGCGGATGACGTCGGACAGGGACAGCACGTAGAAGCTGCGCTCGCGCAGGTACGCGATGACCTCGCCCTTGCCCGCGGCATAGGGCCCGGAGATGCCGAGAATCATGAAGAAGCCCCCCTGTCGCCCTTGTAGCACCGCCGGGAGGGGTTTGGGAAGCTCCGAGCATGGAGCACCTGCGAGATCGCCGGATCTGGGTGACCGGGGCCGGCGGCTTCGTCGGTCGCCATCTGGTTCCAGCGCTCGAGCAGGCCGGCGCCCAGGTAACGCCCACCGACGACGACCTGGACATCCGGGATGCAGCCCTGGTCGCGGCCTCCCTGCAGCGGCTTCAGCCCCACGCGATCGTCCACCTGGCGGCACGCAGCTCCGTGGCCAGCTCGCTCCAGGACGCCCGGGGCGTCTACGAGGTCAACTTCCTGGGCGCTCGCGCCCTGCTGACCGGCCTCGCGCAGCACTGCCCGGCGACGCGGATCCTTCTGGTGGGAAGCGGCGTCGTCTACGGCTCCGCCGAGCCGGGCTCCGCCCCCTTCGACGAATCCGCTCCGCTGCGGCCCGACTCACCCTACGCGTGGACCAAGGCGTGCGCGGATCTCCTGGGGGGCAGCTACGCCGCTCGGGGCCTGGCCGTGGTCCGCGTGCGCCCATTCAATCACACCGGGGCGGGCCAGAGCGACAGCTTCATCGCCTCGGCCTTCGCCCACCAGCTGGTCGAGATCGAGGCCGGGCGCCACGAGCCCGTGCTGCGCGTCGGCAATCTGGACTCCGTCCGCGATTTCCTGGCCGTCGAGGATGTCGTCGACGCCTACCTGCGGCTGCTGGATCCCCGGGTCCAGCCGGACGTCTACAACGTGGCCAGCGGACGCGGCACCTGCGCCCGGGAGATCCTGGATCGCCTGGTCGAGGCTTCCTCCGCCTCACCGCGCATCGAGGTGGACCCGGAGCGGCACCGGCCCACCGACGTGGCGGTCGGACGCGCCGCGCGCCTGGCGGCCGCAACCGGCTGGAAGCCGCGCCACGACGTACGCCACGCGCTGCAAGCCGTGCTGAATCACTGGCGCGCGGCGAGCACCGCCTGAGGCCCAAGACCGCGGACCCAGGCCGTCTGCACCACGTGCGTCCCCGCCCAGAAGAGATAGATGCCCGGGTGGAGGAGAGCCTGCTGCAGCGAGCCCGCAGCACCGACCACGAGGAACGCGGCGGCGCACAGAGCCAGCGGAACCGCGTGGACCAACACGAGCTGTGCCGCCCTGCGTTGCGCCAGGCCTGAGTCCTCTGCCGCAAGATCGCGGACGCGATCCAGCGACAGCACGATCCACGAGACCAGGTGATAGAGGATCGGCGCCGCGAAGAGCTCGGCGAAGCCGGGCCCCGTCACCGCAGGCTGCGCCAGCGTCACGGCGGCGGCGGCCGTCGCCAGGCCGGCCAACAGCAGGGCCGGACGGAGCCCGCCGCCCACGCGAACCCGCTCTCGAACACCGGCGTAGAAGCACGCCAGCGCCCCATCGTTCTCGACCGCGTGCCACACGGAGAGGCCCAGCAAGGGAGCCGCCACGACGGGCCAGCGGGAGAGCAGAGCCACGTGAATCGCCAGAGCCGTGGCCAGAAAGCTCAGGCCGAAGGCGGACCCCAGCCAACTGCGCAGCGGGCCGGGCACACGACGCCGGAAAGCCCCCCAGCCGAAGACCCAGGCGCCCAACACGTGCCCGTACCCCACGCTCACCACCCCCGCGTACAGCGCCTGCTCGCGCAGCCCCGGGTCGGCCCACAGTTGGCGAGCAGCGACGAGGCACGCGACGACGATGCCCCCGGAGATCCAGCGGTTGCGCCGCGCGCGGCGCCGGGCCGTCAGTGCTGCGCGGCGGCCGCCCGCAGGCTGGCGTTCTCCTCCTCGAGCCTGCGGATGATCATGCCGTACTGGCGCCGCTCGAAGGCGACCACGGCCAGCACCAGCACCAGCACGCCTTGGATGAATGCGGTGGCGTGAAACCCATTCCACACGCCGAGAGCGAGCAGGAACACACCGATCAGCGCGTACAAGATCTCGGGCCACTTCTTCGGGTTTCCCCGGAGCCACCAACGAACGACTCGTTCCCCCGTGGTCTGTGCCATCGCCTCGGTCCTCCTCGTTGGGCCGCATCACGGCCGTGTCCTGCGCCAGACGGCCACGCCCAGCGCACCGTTGACGCACAGCAGCAGCCCGATCCAGCGAGGCGCCAACCGCTGCCCGAGCTGCGTCGGAGCGCATGCCGAGATCGACAGGCCGTTGGAGAAGTGGAAGTCCGGTCCATCGATCCCCTCCTCGCGCGGGGCTCCGACGGGATGCGCGGGGCCGCCCGGAAGTCCGGAGAACGCCACGCCGCCACCTGCCGGGAGCGTCGGCACGGGGCTCGGCGAGCCGGTCCGCTTCCCGACCAGCCCTTCGATTCCTCCCTGGATGGACCGCAGGCCGGCGCCGACCGTGCGGTCCCCCTCCCAGGGAAAACCACCGGCCATCTCCAGCGCCGCGAGGTACGCGCCCACCGCGACGGCGGCGCCCGCTCCGAAGTGGGTGACCCCCAGCGCCAACGCCGCCAACTGAGTGAACGCCCCGCCGGTGGTCAACGCCACGCTCCACTCCCCGGCCGTCAGGCCGTGGAACGTGCCCGCCAGCCCACTCGGGTCCCAGAACACGATCGGGTTGCCCAGTGCATACGCGTACTGATTGAAGATCTGGAAGACGGGGTCGGGCGCCAGGAAGCGCCCGGCTTCCGGATCCAGCAGCCGGTGTCCCAGGAGCACGAGATCGCCCACCTGCCGCCCCAGCGCGAAGCGGAGCGAGTCGTCGTCGGCGCCCTGGACCTCGACCTTTCCGAAGTCGTCGTAGCGGTACAGGGTTCGAAGCGATCCCGCCTCATCGCTTACGAAGGAGACGTTCCCCCGGGAGTCGAAGTGACGGTAGCGATGCCGGCCTGCCACCAGGTCCACGCGGACCTCGCCCAGGTCCAGCGCAAGCGGGCTTCCGTTGGCATCGACCTCCAGCATGCCGGCGAAGCCCCACGTGGTGGTGCCCTCGGGCGTACGCTGCTCCCGCGGTCTACCGAGACCATCCCAGGCCAATGCATGGTCGTCGCCGACCGCTTGCACACGGCCGGCCGCGTCCCAGGCTACGGCATCTCCGTCGCGCTCCACCACGTTGCCTGCGGCGTCGTACGCGTAGACGTGCACCGGGGTTCCCGTGTCCCCGTCGCGAATCTCGACGAGCCGGCTCCGGTCCTCGTTGTACTCGAACGCATTGCCGCCCATGTTCAAGACGTCGCTGAAGGGGGCCCAGTCCACGAGGGCGTCGCCCGGGGTCGTGCTCATCGAGCTGAGGGGCGACTGGATCAGCCCCAGGCACCAGTCCTCGGCTGCGGACCATGCGGGTCCGGAGAGGAACTCCACCTGCTGCCTCAGGCACAAGGGCCCGCCGGGCTCACTCGAGTTCTCCAACGAGGCGCGCGCCAGCGGACTCCCGCCCGCGTCGAACGTCTCGGCCTGACTGAGCCCGGCCTCGTCTCGCGTGAAGGTGCGAACCAGTCCGCTGCCGTAGCGAACCTCGGCGAGCCGGCTCGCGGCAATACTCCGCTGCAACAGCACGGACCCGTCCAGGCCCAGCGAGACCTCCCGACC
>JAFDET010000007.1 GCA_019310195.1 Deltaproteobacteria bacterium | reverse complement strand
GCCGCGGGGGCCGCCGGTGACGCCGCCGGGGCCGCCGGCGACGCGGCCCGCAAGAGCGGCCGCGGGCTGCGCAAGCTGATTCCCGGCCGGGACTGAAGCGGCCGCCCGGGCTACTGCGCGTCCGGCGGCGGGCGCTGGCGCGCTGCCGCGCAGGCCTCCTTGCCGTCGGGCGAGACGCGCTTGATGAACAGGAAGCGCGCCGGGTAGGTGGCCAGGTCCGTCACCACGCGAATCACGGTGCCGGCCATGTCCAGG
This sequence comes from Deltaproteobacteria bacterium, assembly GCA_019310195.1. Taxonomy (GTDB): domain Bacteria; phylum Myxococcota_A; class UBA9160; order UBA9160; family JAFDET01; genus JAFDET01. Next base: position 28,469 of record JAFDET010000007.1, on the reverse strand, counting down.
GCGGAGACGCCCACGCCGAAGTCCTCGAACGAGCCGTTCACCTGGACCGGCGTTCCCAGGCTGAAGAACTGGGGCTTCTTGGGCCGCGGCTGGAGCATGGCGTGGAGCTTCTGGGTGTGGAAGTCGGCATCGAACTCCCCGGCCACCTGGATGCGCGTGGTGTCGATGAGAATGGACTGCGCCTCCATGCGGCCGTCTTGCAGGTCCAGCAGCGCCACCACGCAGTTGACGTGGGACTCGCCGCCGGTCACGACGGGGAGCACCGACGCCACCAGGTTGACCGCCCACAGGTCGAGCAGCCCGGCCTCCAGGTTCACGGGTTCGAAGGAGACGTCCACGTGGCCGTTGGCGCCCGTCATGATCGAGGCGGGGTCCGGAGCCCGGGCCTCCAGCTCCACGTTCAGGTCGAAGATTCCGCCCATCTCGGTGTCGGCCTGTGCGCGGCGCGTCAGCACGCCCAGGTCGAACTTCTCCACCTGCATGGCCAGGCGCGCCCGGGTCTCGGACGGGTTCACCTCCAGCTCGGTCTGCAGCGCGAACGCACCGCCCGGGATCTCGAGCACCAGCGGATCGATCACCAGGCGCCCGTCCTTCAGGCTGGCTCCCAGCTCGCCGCCGCCCAGGCGCTCCTCGCCCAGCATCACCTCGTCCACGCGCAGCGCGACCTTGGCGTCCAGGAGTCGCATGAGCTCGGGATCCAGCAGCGCGCGCCGGGGCTCCGTGGAGCCGGGCGCGGGCTCGTCACTGGGGGGCGCCTCCTCCTGGGGCTCGGCCGCCGGCTGCGAAGCCTGCGCTTCGTCCACGGCTCCCGTAAGGCTCCAGCCCTCGGCCTGGAAGTCGTCGATGCGGAAGCGGGTCGAGGTGAGCTCCAGCGCGGCGCGCGGCCGTTGCGGGCCCTCCCGGATCGACGCGCTTCCGTCGAGCCGCGTCTCACCCACGCGCAGCGCCAGCTTCGAGAGGTTCCAGTCCTTGGCCTCGATCTGCGCCTCGGCCCGGAGGGAGATCGGTCCCAGGGGCGGAAGCGGCACTTTCAGCAGCCGGCCCAGCTCGTCGAGTCGCTTCAGCTCGAAGACCAGCCAGTAGGTGCCGGCGGCGCGCGCGCCGACAACGGTATCCTCGGTCAGCGGCGCGTCGAGCGCGTCGAAGTCGAGGCCGATTTCCAGACTGAGGCCTGCGATGCTCAGCGCCAGGTCCAGGGGCAGATCCGGCCGTGCCGTCAGCAGGTCGGCCAGGTTCCCGGCTCCGATCCGCAAGGAGAAGGGTTGCTTGCGGACGCTTCCGGCCAGCGTGAGCCGGATCGGTTCGCCCGCCACCGCGGCGCCGGTGCACTCCTCCACCACCAGACTCTCTCGGTCGCCCGTCGTCTGGTCGTGCCAGGAGACCGCGATGTCGCGCAGCACCAGCTCCTTCAGCTCGGAGAAGGCGAGCCGGCGTCCAGCGCTCTCCCCCTCGGCGTCGTCCGGCTCGGCCGTCGGCTCCTCGGCTTCCCCGCCCAGTCCGTCGAAGGCCCAGCTCGCGTTGCCGTCGGCGTAGCGCACGAGGTTGAGCTGCACGTCGTCGGCCATGATCTCGTCCAGGGCCACGCGCCCGCGCAGCAGCGGCAGCAGGTCCAGCACGACGCGCGCGCGCCCCAGGCGCATGAACTCCGCGTCCTCGGCGCCGAAGGGGTCGGCGATGCGCAGGCCGTGGATCTCCAGCGTGGGCCAGTAGCTGGGCACGATGTAGATGGGCCCGTCGAGGGTGACCTGGCGGCCCAAGGTGTCGCTGGCGATCTCGGAGACCTTGGGGCCGAACTTGCTGACGTCCACCTGGATGCCCACGGCCAGCAGGATGAGGGGTGCGGCGATCGCCAAGGTGATGACGATCGCTCCGGCGATCAACAGGATGCGCAGGATCCGCACGGCGTCCCCCTCCCCGACAGGGGAGTGAAGGGACTCTACCGGAAAAGGCCCAGCTGCTCTCCGCCCGGGCGGCGGAACGCGGCGGTCGAGAGCGGGCGCGGCGGCCGGTCCAGCCCCGCCCGACGCGCCGCGGTGTGGAAGAGGGCGCGCACCTGCTCCGCGTAGAGCCCCTGGCCGCGCATGCGGCTGCCGAAGCGCGCGTCGTTGAGGCGCCCGCCGCGCACCTCGCGCACCCGGTTCAGTACCTTGTCCCGGCGCTCCGGGTAGTGGCGCGACAGCCAGGCGGCGAAGAGGTCCTTCAGGCCGTGGGGAAGGCGCAGCACGATGTGGGCTGCGCTGTCCGCGCCGGCATCGGCCGCCGCTTGCAGGATGCGCGGCACCTCGTGGTCGTTCAGGCCGGGGATGATGGGCGCGATCATCACGCCCACGGGCACGCCCGCCCGGGCAAGCTGTTCGATGGCCGCCAGCCGCTGCTGCGGCGCCGACGCGCGCGGCTCCATGCGCTGCTGGAGCTGGGGATCCAGGCTGGTGATCGACAGGTTCACGGCCGCCGCCTGGACGGCCGCCAGCTCGCCCAGCAGGTCCACGTCGCGCGTCACCAGCCGGCTCTTGGTGACGATGGCCACCGGGTTGCGGAACTCGGCCAGCACCTGGAGACAGCCGCGCGTGATCTCCAGCCTGCGCTCCGCCGGCTGGTAGGCGTCGGTCACTCCGGAGATTGCAATCACCTGGGGCTGCCAGCGCGGCGACGCCAGCGCCTTGCGCAGCAGCGCCGGCGCCTGGCGCTTGACCAGGATCCGGGTCTCGAAGTCGAGCCCCGCGGAGAAGCCCAGGTACTCGTGGGTGGGCCTCGCGTAACAGTAGGCGCACGCATGCTCGCAGCCGCGGTAGGGGTTGATGGAGACGTCGAAGCCCACGTCGGGGCTCTGGTTGGTGGCGAGGATGCTGCGGCTGGGGTCCTCGAGCAGGCGGGTTTCCAGGTGCCCGACGCCCGCGGCCAGGGCGGCGGCCTCCTCCGGATCGGGCTCGACCTCGATGCGCTCGAAGCGGCTCTTCGGGTTCTCGGCCACGCCTCGTTTCGCCATGGGACGAATTTAAAGCGAAAGTGCGGGTCGGGTCAAGCCGACTCTAGAAGGGCGCGCTCTCCGGGTGCTGGGGCAGGGCGTCGAGGATCTCGTGCCAGGGCGCCTTGGAGTCCACGAAGATGTGCACTCGGGGGCGGCCCGCGACCTCGCCGTCGATCGATCCGACCGGCATCACGGCGGCGCCCAGGGTCGGCTCCACCCGCGGCAGCGTGGAGCTGCACACGCCGCAGAAGACGTGGGTGAAGCGCTCGGCCTCGGGAACCTTGAAGGAGCGTCGCGCGTCTTCGCCCCGCAGCCAGCGGAAGGCGTCCGCGCGGTGGAAGGCGTTGGTCGCGTAGGCGGCGCCCCGCGCCTTGCGGCAGCGCGAGCAGTGGCAGTTGCGCAGCAGCTCCAGGTCGGCCGCCAGCTCCCAAGCAATCTGACCGCACAGGCAGCTGCCGCGCGTGCAGCCCGGCTCGCTCGCGCTCCGGTCGGGAGACGCGAGCTGCGGCTCCGGGAACCCGGGCGGCATGGTGTCGAAGCGGGGCAGCGTGTCGGCGATCTCGTGCCAGGGTGCCTTGGACGCCGCGAAGATGTGGGCCACCGGGCGCGCGCCCGGGTCGTCGTCGAGCGCTCCCGCCGGCAGGATGACCCGCTCGCCCGTGGGCTCCGAGGGGGTCGGCGAGCCGCAGCGCTCGCAGAACGGGCGCTCGTTCCCCGGTGACGTGGCGTAGCGCCGCAGCCGCTCGCTGCCGCGCACGAAGCGGAAGCCGGCTGCCGGAACGGCCGCAAGCGTTGCAAAGCTGGCGCCGTGGAACTTGCGGCAGATGGAGCAGTGGCAGTGGTAGAGGAAGTCGCAGGGGCCTGGGACTTCCCATGCCACGTCGCCGCAAAGGCAGCTGCCGCCGACCATGTTCGCCTCCTACACGTGGTCCAGCAGATCCGCCAGGCGTTCCACCGTGAGCGTGGGCGGGTGCGCATCCTCGGACCACGGCTTCGCCTTCGGGTTGATCCAGACCGTCTTGAAGCCCAGACGGCCGGCGCCCCAGGCGTCGCTCACGGCCAGGTCGCCCACGTGGAGGGCCCGGTCGGGTGTGGCGTCGAAGGGTGCCAGCGCCGCCTCGAAGATGCGCGGGTGCGGTTTGCGGACGCCCACGGCGTCGGAGATCACCACGTGGTCCAGCAGATCGGTGAGGCCGGCCTGCGCCAGCATGGCCGGGCCCGCGGGCGCGTGGTCCCAGTTGGACACCAGTACGGTGCGCACGCCTTGCTCGCGCACGCGCTCCAGCAGCTCGGCTGCGCCCTCCACCGCGTGGGCGGCGGAAACCAGGGTGGCGTGGTGGGTGTCCGCGACGGCCGTGGCCACGGTCTCCACCTCGTCGGGGTCGCGCACGCCCAGGTCGGCGAGCATGCGCCGGTACTTCTCCACCGCGGAGACTTCCGCCCAGCGCTCGTCGTCGTCGCCCTCCTCGCGGTTCAGTTCCAGGCGCATCGTGGCCCACATGGAACGCACCGCGTTCACCAGCCGGTCCAGCGGTATGTTGCGCTCCGCGAAGATGCGCTCGTGCACGATGGGCAGGGTGGTGCGGATCTCCTCGCTGCCCCAGCGAACGCTGGGAAGCTGCGACGTATCGATGCGGATCAGCGTGTCGAACAGGTCGAAGCAGGCGACGTCGACCCCGTCGAGGAGACTCATGGGATGCGTTAGAGTAGCCGCGCGAGCCGGCGCATGCTCGGTTCCCGTTCTCGTTCCGCCGCCATCCCCGAGGTCCCATGCGTTTCACGTACGCCGAATCGATGTGCGACCCCAGTCACTACCTGCCGCTCGCGGTCGCCGCCGACCAGCACGGCTGGCACTCCTTCACGGTTCCCGACAGCCTCTGCTACCCCGAGCATTCGGATACGCAGTATCCGTACACCGACGACGGAACCCGCCAGTTCCTGGAGGGCGTTCCCTTCATCGAGCCCTTCACCCTGATTCCCGCGTTGGCGGCGGTGACCGAGCGGCTGCGTTTCACCACGTTCGTGGTCAAGCTCCCGATCCGGCATCCCGTTCTGGTGGCCAAGCAGGCGGCCAGCGTGGCGGTGATTTCGAACAACCGCTTCGGCTTCGGCGTGGGCCTCTCGCCCTGGCCGGAGGACTTCGCCGCCACCGGCACCGAGTGGAAGACCCGGGGCAAGCGCATGGACGAGATGATCGAGATCATGCGCGGCCTGTGGACCGGCGACTTCTTCGCGTACCAGGGCAAGCACTACGACATTCCCAGCCTCAAGATCTGCCCGGTGCCCAGTGAGCATTTGCCGATCCTGATCGGCGGGCACGCCGACGCGGCGCTGCGCCGAGCCGCGCGGCTGGGCGACGGCTGGATGCACGCGGGCGGCGGCCAGGCGGCCGATCTGGACGGCGCCATCGGTCGGATCAACGACCTGCGCCGCGAGTGCGGCCGCGAGCGGGAGCCCTTCGAGGTCCACGTGATCTCCATGGACGGCTTCACCGTGGATGGCTGCAAGCGGCTCGAGGACAAAGGCGTGACCGACGTGATCGTCGGCTTCCGCAACCCCTACGAGGGCGGCGACCAGCCGCTGCAGCAGAAGCTCGACGCGCTGAAGGGCTTCGCCGACGCGGTGATCTCCAAGGCGAGCTAGAACAGGACGGAGGACAGCCATGGAACGGGTGCTGCGCGAAGGCGCATTCACCGGCCAAACTCATGTAGTGACCGGCGCGGGCCAGGGTATCGGCCGCTCGGTGGCGGGCGCGCTGGCGGCCCACGGCGCCAGCGTGGCGCTGGTGGACCTGGACGAGGGTCGGCTCAAGGAAGTGCAGGCCGAGATCGCCGGGACCGGTGCCCCGGAGCCGGTGGTGGCCGCGGCCAACGTCACCGACGAGGACGCGGTGAAGGCCGCGGTGGCGACCACCCTGGAGGCCACGGGGCAGATCAACGGCGTGGTGAACGTAGCGGGCGTCACCCGCGACGCGCGCATCGCCAAGAAGAGCTACGAGGACTTCAAGCTGGTTCTGGCCGTCCATCTGCACGGCACGTTCCTGTTCACCCGCGAGGTGGCCGCGCAGCACTGGCACCCGCTCTTCAAAGAGAACGGAAACCAGCCGCTGGACGACGGCGTGAACCGCTTCATCCTGAACTTCTCCTCGGTGTCGGCGCGCAACGGCAACATCGGCCAGATCGACTACACCGCCGCCAAGGGCGCCATCGAGGCCGCCACCCGCACCACCGCGCGGGAGTTCTCCAGCTACCGGGCGCGGGTCAACGCCATCGCGCCCGGCCCGGTGAACACACCGATGCTGGCCGAGGTGGGCGAGGCGGGCATTCGCGCCATGGGCGCCGCCACCCTGGTGGGCCGCATCGCCGAGCCCGAGGATATTTCCAACTTCATCTGCGCCCTGGCCGATCGACGGACTTCCGGGTACGTCACCGGCCAGGTCTTCCAGGTGAACGGCGGCATGTACCTGGCCTGACGCGGGGAAGGCGCGCCGACGTCAGTCGGGCTTCGACTCGCCCAGGATCCGCGAAGGTCGCGGGATGCGCCGCGGCTCCGCGGCGCGCCGCTGCTCTGCGGCCTTGCGGATGTGCGCCAGGGCTTCGTCCACCACGTCCGTGCCCATCACCATCTCCCGGTCGCTCTGGTCGATGGTGCCGTGGGCCACCATGGTCTGGTCGAGAAAAGTCGTCAGGTGACGCCAGTAGTCGCGGCCCATGGCCACGATGGGGAAGTGCTCGATCTTGCCGGTCTGCATCAGGGTCAAGGTCTCGAAGACCTCGTCCATGGTTCCGAAGCCCCCGGGAAGCATCACGAAGGCGTGGGAGTACTTGACCAGCATCACCTTGCGCACGAAGAAGTGGTCGAACTCGACGTAGCGGTCCAGGTAGGAGTTGGGCTCCTGCTCCTTGGGCAGCACGATGTTGCAGCCGATCGAGCGGCCACCCGCTTCCTGCGCGCCGCGGTTCGCGGCCTCCATGATGCCCGGGCCGCCGCCGGTGACGACGGTCCAGCCCTCGCGGGCCAGGCCCCGGCCCAGGGATCGCGCCAGGTCGTAGTAGGGGTGGTCTTCTCGAAAGCGCGCCGAGCCGAATACCGTGACGCACGGGCCGACGAAGTGCAGCGCGCGCAGACCGCGCATGTACTCGGCAAAGATCTCCAGCGCCGAGCGCAGCTCTGCCAGGCGGCTACGTCGGCCCAGCAGCAGATCGTGCTCGGGTCCGTCCGGGTGCGGCATCGACTGGCCTCCGTTGGCGGGGTCCAGAGAGTACACGGGCCTCGTGCGGCAGCGCGGATCAGGTCGGGTCCCGATGCACGGTCTCCGGCGAGAACGCCGGCAGGCAGACGGCGATGTACTCGGCGCCGCCGGGCTCCGGCGACGAGTAGCGCACCCACTCGCCGGGATGGGTGATCAGCGCCTGGCCGCTCTTCACCTTCAGCACGCCCTCCCGCGTTTCGGCGTAGAGGGTCCCGCGCAGGACCACGCTGATCTCCTCGAACGCAGGCTGCTGGCCGGGCTCGCTCCAGCCGCTGGGCGAGAACATGTGCGCGATGGAGACATTCTCGTGACCGCTGCGCAGCCGTCCGACGTACTCGTCGAGCCGCTTCGGCCGAGTCCCCGCGGCCTGCAAGGTCTGGGGCGCGTCGATCAGCGTCGGCATCGGCCGGATCAGTAGCGGTAGTGGTCCGGCTTGTAGGGACCCTCGATGGGGACGCCGATGTACTCGGCCTGCGCGGGGGTCAGGCGCGTGAGCGACACGCCCAGGTGGTCCAGGTGCAGGCGCGCCACCTCCTCGTCCAGGTGCTTGGGCAGCATGTAGACCTGCTTGTCGTACTTGGCCTGGTTTTCCCACAGCTCGATCTGGGCGATCACCTGGTTGGTGAACGAGGCGCTCATCACGAAGCTCGGGTGCCCGGTGGCGCAGCCCAGGTTGAGCAGCCGCCCCTCGGCCAGGATCAGCACCGAGTGCCCATCGGGGAAGATCCACTCGTCGTACTGGGCCTTGATGTTGACCGTCTTGATCCCCGGGATCTTCTTCAGGCCGGCCATGTCGATCTCGTTGTCGAAGTGGCCGATGTTGCCGACGATGGCCTTGTCCTTCATCCGGGCCATGTCCTCGGCCTTGATGATGTCGAAGTTGCCCGTCGTCGTGACGAAGAGATCGGCCGTCTCCACCACCTCGTCCAGCTGGCGGACTTCGTAGCCCTCCATGGCGGCCTGGAGCGCGCAGATGGGATCGATCTCGGTCACGATCACCCGGCAGCCCTGGCCGCGCAGGGACTGGGCGCAGCCCTTGCCCACCTCGCCGAAGCCGCAGACCACGGCCACCTTTCCGCCGAGCATCACGTCGGTGGCGCGGTTCAGTCCATCCAATAGCGAGTGCCGGCAGCCGTAGATGTTGTCGAACTTGGACTTGGTGACCGAGTCGTTCACGTTGATGGCGGGGAAGAGCAGGGTGCCCTCGTTGGCCATCTGGTAGAGCCGGTGCACGCCGGTGGTGGTCTCCTCGGAGACGCCCTGGATCTTGCCCGCGACCCGTTGCCACACCTCCGGATCCTTGTCGAGCTCGCGGCGCAGCAGGTCGAGGATCACGCCCCACTCCTCGGGCTCGTTCTCGGCGTCGAAGGCCGGGACGTCGCCGGCCTTGCCGAACTCGAGACCCTTGTGGACCAGCAGCGTGGCGTCGCCGCCGTCGTCCACGATCTGGTGCGGGCCGAAGCCGTCGGGCCAGATCAGCGCCTCGCGCGTGCACCACCAGTATTCTTCGAGGCTCTCGCCCTTCCAGGCAAAGACGGCGATGCCCTGAGGATCGTCGGGCGTCCCGTCGGGCCCCACGGCCACGGCGGCGGCCGCGTTGTCCTGGGTGGAGAAGATGTTGCACGAGACCCAGCGCACGTCGGCGCCCATCTCGACCAGGGTCTCGATCAGCACGGCGGTCTGCACCGTCATGTGCAGGCTGCCCATGATGCGCACGCCCTCGAAGGGCTTGCGCTCGGTGTAGCGCCGGCGCAGCTCCATCAGTCCGGGCATCTCCTGCTCGGCCAGGCGGATCTCGTGGCGGCCGGACTCGGCGAGAGACAGGTCGGCGACCTTGAAGGACGGTCGATCAGCGGACATGGGGTGTCTCCTGGATGGAGGTTGTATCTGCGTATGCGGATAAAGTGTTATAGCAAGCCTTGTCGAGCCGGCAACGTCGGAGCTTGAGCCCCGCGGGGCTTCCTTACTCGGGGACCAGCGCCACGATGCGCAGCGGGGCGCCGCTGCCCCCGCGGATCTTCATGGGCAGGGCCAGCACTGTGAACCCGTCTGCCGGGAGCTGCTCCATCCCGGCCACGTTCTCGAAGATGGGGACCCCCGCCTCGGCCAGGATGCGGTGGGCCCGGAAGTCCTGCGACGCCCCGGGGTCGATGCTCGGCGTGTCGATGCCCACGGCGGCCACCTCGCGCTCGACCAGCCAGCCGGCCAGCTCGGGCGTGATGCCGGGGAAGTCCAGATGGGCCACCGCCTCGGGCCCGGTGCGGTCGGTGCCCAGGTAGCGGGTGCGGTCGCCCCAGTGGCGGCCGTGGCCCGTGCGGATCAACACGATGCTGCCGGGCTCGACCACCTGGCCGGCCAGGCCGCCGACGTCGGTCGCCTCCAGGATGCGACCCGGCGCCACCAGGCGCGAAAGCGAAACCGCGTCGACGCCGACCTGTCCCTCGGCGAAGTGGATCGGCGCATCCAGGTGCGTGCCGCCGTGCTCGGCCGTGCGGAAGCGGTTGGCCGCGTACCACCAGCCGCCGTCGGTGTGCCCCGCGAACACGGGCTCGAGGACGAAGCCCTCCTCCTCGGTGGGCCAGAAGATCGTCTCCGCGTCGAATGCGTGGGTCAGGTCGACGAGCCGGCCCGACAGCGGATCGGCGGGCTCGCTACAGGCGATCAGTGCGGCCACCAGGACGACGAGTCCGCGCATCGCGCGCGAGGGTGCCGCAGGGTTCGTCAGGCGTCGAGCCGCCGCTCGAAGCGGTAGTAGAGCCAGATCAGCAGCGTGCATTGGGGGACGTTCCTGCATAACTGCACGGAGTACCACTCCTGCACGGAGGGACGTTCCTGCGTAACTGCATCGGGTGCCACTCCTGGAGGACTGGTACTTCGTGCAGTTACGCAGGAACGTCCCTGAATGCAAGACTGGTACTGAACGCAGTTATGCAGGAACGTCCCCCAATGCACCCAATGCATTTCCCTGAACGCAGTCAGGGGAGGAGTTCGGAGACGACCAGGTCTTCGGGCTTTTCGTCGCGGGGGTCGGAGAGGGTGGGGAGCTTGCCCAGCAGCGATTCCAGGTAGACGCGCTCGGCTTCGCCCACGTCGGCGAAGCGCAGTACGTAGCCGCGCTTGCCCTCGTCGCGCACGACCTCGGCCTCCACCACGGCGGGTGTGCCGTCGCCGCCGTGGATCGCCAGGCGCAGCGTTTCGCCCACGCGCAGCGCCGCGTTGGGCTCCACGCGCATACCGCCCAGCGAGAGGTCGCGACCCACCAGCACGCGGGCGGCCTGGTCGCCCAGAGCGATCACCTTGCGCGAGAACGCGTGGCGCGGCGAACGGCGTCGCTCTCTTCCGAGCTCCGCGCCGGAGTCGCCGCCGCTCGCCGCCAGGGCAGGCCCGTCGCTGTGGCTTTCCACGAGCTGGGCCAGCCGTGCGGCGCGCCGCGCCGAGAGGGCAGGGAAGCGCAGCGTGGCCTGACGCGCGCCGGTCTCCTGGCACAGGAACATGCGCACCACCTCGGCGCGCAGGGCCAGGCGGCGTCCACCGGTTACGGTTCGGGGAATCAGCAGAGTCAAGCGGTCGCCGCGCCGCAGTGTCTGGGGGGTCTCGACCCGGGCGCCCTCCTGGGACAGGTCCACCAGCAACGCATCGCTGCGGCGCAACCGCTGCTCCAACGCGACCGGCGCGCCGATGGGCACGCGGCGGTGGCGGCGGCGCTCCGGGCCGCGGTAGAGCGCCCGCGTGAAGAGCAGCCGCAGGGCGGTCGGGTGCACGGGACGGCGTACGATGTAGTCCACGCCGGCCCGGCGCAGCCGCGCCGAGAGCGTGCGGGAGGCGTCCTGGACCACTGCGATGCAGGTGGGCCGGCGCTCGACCAGCCCGTGCAGGTCCGGCACCAGCGAACTCGTGGCCACCACCAGGTCCCAGCACACCCGGGCCTCCTCGGGCTGGACCTCGCCGGCCCGCTCGAAGACGTCCACGTCCAGCTCGGCGAGCAGCGCGCGCACGTCTCCCAGCTCGCCGCGATGGACGAGGAGCGCTCGCGGCCTGGTTCGATGCGAGGTCACGTAGGATCCCGGGGGTTCCGGCGGCACACGCCGCCGCCGATTGGATCGGTCGCCTCGGGACGCCCCTGTAGGTGAACTACCGTGACCAGAGGGCCAGGGCGGCGTAGCTCCGCCAGGGGCGCCAGGCCTCGGCCCGGCTCGCCAGGGCGGCCTCGCTCGGGGCCTCGCCCGAGCCGTCCGCCAGCGCCCGGCGCAGGCCCAGATCCGAGGCGGGGAAGGCATCGGGCTCGCCCAGCGCCCGCAGGGCCACGTACTCCGCGGTCCAGGGGCCGACCCCGGCGAGCGCCAGCAGGCGCGAGCGCGTGGCCTCGGTGTCCTCGGTCGGGCTCAGGTCCAGCTCGCCGCAGGCCACCGCCCGCGCCAACCCTTCGATGGCCCGGGCCCGGGTGCGCGGCAGCCCCAGCGCCGCCACGTCCGCATCGGCCAGCACCCCGGGCTCCGGGAAGAGTCGCGACACCGCGGCGGAGCCGTCGCCGGGCAGGGGCTCTCCGTACCGCTCCACCAGGCGGCCGGCCAGGGTCGTGGCGCCCGCCACCGAGACCTGCTGGCCCAGGATCGCGCGCACGGCCAGCTCGAAGCCGTCCCACGCGCCCGGCACCCGCAGGCCGGGGCGGCGGCGCAGGCGCTTGCGCAGCTCCGGGTCCCGGCGCAGGTGGGCCGCGATCGGTTCCGGGTCGGCGTCCAGGTCGAAGAGCCGGCGTGCACAAGCCGAGAGCCGCCCGGCCGCACGTCCCAGGCTCACCGGCGCGCGCAGCAGCAGGTGGCGTCCGTCGTCGCCGGGCCGCACCTCGATCGCGCCTACGCCCGCCGGCGTGCGCACGCTGCGCCGGTAGACGTCGGCCTCCACCTGTTCGACGCCGGGAATCGCGCGCGGGCGCAGGAAGTCCAGGATCCCGGCCCAGTCCAGCGGCGGGCGATAGGCCAGCCGAAGCTCGAACTCCGCCTGCTTGCGGCGCGCCGCACCGCGGCGCAACTCGCGCGGCGCGGCCCCGAACGCTTCGCGCACGGCGTCGTTGAAACGCCGCACACTGGCGAAGCCCGACGCGAACGCGATCTCCGTCACCGGCAGCGCCGTCTCGTCCAGGAGCTTCTTGGCCAGGTGGACACGGCGCGTTCCCGCCACTGCCAGCGGCGATGCGCCCACGTGCTCCAGGAAGAGCCGGCGCAGCTGGCGCTCGCCCAGCCCCACGCGGGCCGCCAGCGCGCCGACGTCGGCGCCGTCCAGGGCGCCGTCGGCGATCAGGCCCAGGGCCCGGCTCACCGCGGCCGAGGTTCCCTGGCGTGCCGGAGATCCGGGCGCGGCCTCGGGCCGGCAGCGCCGGCAGGCACGGAAGCCGTCCTCGGCGGCGGCCGCCGCCGAGGCGTAGAAGCGCACGTTGCGGCGCCGCGGCGTGCGGGCCGGGCAGATCGGGCGGCAGTAGATGCCCGTGGTGACCACCCCGGTGTAGAAGCGGCCGTCGAAGCGGGGGTCGCGGCTCTCCAAGGCGGTGTAGCAGGCGTCGTCGTTGAGCACGGGCCCAGGGTGCCACGGACGGGCGTCTGGAAGTAGCCATTTTCGGACATCACAGCGCCGTCGCCCATGTCCGGAAGTGGCCAGTGCCCCGGGGCCCGCCGCGGCAAGCTGGGCGTCGAGGAGGACGAGTCATGAGCAGCGACTGGATTGCCTGGACCCTGCGGCCCACCCGCCTGGGGCTTCTGCTGGTGGCGGGGAGCCGGCGCGGCGTCTGTCACGTGCGCTTCGGCGACGACGAGGAGGAACTGGCCCGGGCCATCGCCGCCGAGTTCCCCTACGCCGTGACGCGTCGCGAGGACGTCGCCGTCGCGTCTCACGCCGACGCGCTGGCGGCCTACGTGGACGGCCGGGCGCCGGACCTCGAGGTTCCGCTCGACGTGCGCGGCAGCGCGTTCCAGCGCCGGGTGTGGGACGCGTTGCGCACCATCCCCCGCGGCGAGACCCGCAGCTACTCCGATGTGGCGACGCACATCGGACGTCCCGGCGCCGCGCGCGCGGTGGCGCGGGCTTGCGCCGGCAACCCGGTGGCGCTGGTCGTGCCGTGTCACCGCGTCGTTCCGGCAAGCGGCGGCGCCGGTGGCTACCGCTACGGCAGCTGGCGCAAGAGCGCGCTGCTGGAGGCGGAAGCCTCTAGCCCGCTTGGGGATCCGGCGGACCGCCCGAGGCGAAGAAGACCAGCAGCGTAACGTCCTCGATGATCTCGATGAACGAGTGCTCTTCGGTGGCGCGTACGAAGAGGATGGAGCCCGGCCCCACATCGCGCTCCGCTTCGCCCACGCGCACGCGCGCCCGTCCCGAGATGACCGTGTAGACCTCGTCCTCGTCGTGGGGCGCCTGCAGGTCCCTCGCGCCCGCGGCCAGGGTGTAGAGGCCGCACGAGAGCGCGGGCACGCGCAGGAACTCCCAGTAGGGAGCCGCCATCGTCTTCTTGCGCTCAATGAGCTCCGGGAGTTCGAAGACCTTCCACGCGTCGCTGGTCATGTGCGCCTCCGAGGTTCGGGCGAGCGATGGTACCACGGCCCGATCGCGCCTCGACTACCCCGGGGCTACCTTCCCGGCGTGCGCTGGCGCGAAGTCCTGCCCTGGATCTCCTGGTGGTTCGTGATGGCAGCCTGCTACGCCGCCACCCTCACCCTATGCGCCGGGGCCCCGATCACGCCGGGCATCCTGTTCCAGATGACCCTGGCCAACACGTTCGGGATCGTCGCGTTGGAGCAGCTGCTGCCCGGCCGCAACGCCAATCTGTTCCGCGATCGCCAGTCGCTGAACGACATGGGCCACGGCGTCACGTTCGCCTTCCTCGGGCGGCCCCTGGCCACGGCGGGGTCTTTCGCCCTGGCCGCCCTGATCGCACGGCATTGGTCCGGCGCCGGCAACCTGTGGCCGACGAACACCGCCCTGCTCGCGCAGGTGGCTCCGGCGATCCTGGTCTGGGCGTTGATGGACTACGCGCTCCACCGCGCCATGCACACCTTCGCGCCCCTGTGGTGGTTCCACGCGCTGCACCACGACACGCCCCAGCTCCACCTGCTCAAGTCCGGGCGGCTCCACGTCGGCGAAGAGGCGCTGCGCTACCTGTGCTTCCCGGCGGTGATGGTGACGCTGGGCACGCCGCCGGAGGTGATGCTCTGGGTCGCACTGTGGGCCGTGTTCAGCGGCAACCTCCAGCACTCCAACCTGGACCAGCGCTTCCCCGACTGGATGCACTACGTGCTGCCGACGGTGCAGCTTCACGTCATCCACCACGCCCGCGAGCGCCATCTGCAGGACAGCAACTACTCGGGGAATACGCCGCTCTGGGACATCGCCTTCGGCACGTTCCGCCACCCCGCGCGCAACCCGGTCACGCGTCTGGGGCTGGAGGGCGCTCCCGTCCCGCCGGGCTTCCTGGCGCAGCTGGCCTACCCGTTCCGTGCGCTGGCGCGGTCCGGGGCGGGCGACGCGCGCCAGTAGCCCATCAGCCGAGAATAGCCGTCAGCCCTGCGCCGTCGGACGCCGTCGCGCGGGCGCCCACAGCACCACCAGCCCGGCCAGTGACGCAGCCGCGCCCAGCCAGCACGCCAGCGCCGCGTGGCGGCTGCGTCGATCCACGTCGGCGCGCGCCTCTTCCAGGTAGGTCTCCACCTCGCGCTTCATGCGCTCGAAGGGCTCGTTGAGCGGCGTGCCGGCCACGTCCAGCTCGATGTGAAAGCCCTCGCCGGCGATCTCGAACTGGGGGCTCTGGGTCTGAAGCTCCGGAAGCGGGCGCTCCACCTCCGCGCCGAGCTGGCGGCCCAGGTGGACGAAGCCGGCGGCGAGTGCGATCCAGACGACGCTGAGCAGAAGCTTCACGGACGGACCTCCCTTGGGCGCGGTCGACCCGAGAGTATCCGACCTAACGATTTGTGGAGAGCAGCCGATCGGCTGCAGCGCCGTGGGGGTCGCGGGCGCGCATGCGCTCGCCCAGCGCGGCGGCGCGCTCGGCCAGGATCTCGTTCTCGAGCACGGCGTCGATGCACTGGGCCAGGGCGGCGAAGTCGAGTTCCCGCCGCGCCCCGGTGGCGACGCCGACGCCGAGTTCGCGGACCCGGCGTGCGAAGTAGAACTGGTCCAGCAGGTGGGGCACCAGGATCTGGGGAACACCGGCCCGGGCGGCGCTGGACGTGGTGCCGGCGCCGCCGTGGTGCACCACCGCAGCCACCCGCGGAAAGAGCTTCGCGTGGGGGACTGCGCCTACTCCGAGTACGTCGTCGGACAGGGGCCCCGTGCCCAGCCCGGCCCAGCCGGCGCTGATCACGGCTCGCGCACCTCTGGCGGCGATGACGTCGAGCAGGCGCTGCGTCGTCTGCTCCGGGTGCGGGTCGGGCATGCTGCCGAAGCCCACGTAGATCGGCGGCGGCCCGGCAGCCAGGAACGCCTCCAGCTTCTCCGGCAGCGGCTCGCCGGTGTCCGGCGGGTGCAGGAAGCCCACCTGCCGGTACTGGACCGGGGCGTCGTGGGGGCCCGGCGCCAGGTCCGGGTCCGCGGCCAACAGCGGTTCGTTCCCACACAGGTTGGCGTAGACGTCGCGGATCGGCTCGAGCCCCAGGGTGGCGCGCTGCCGGTTCAGGCCGCGGCGGATCTGCGCGCCGAGCGTCGCGAGGAAAAGCCGCCACAAGACGCGGTTGAGCCACGGCCTGCGGATCTGACGCTCGATCACGAACGGCGGATGCTCGGACGACGGTAATACGATCGGGCAGTAAGCGATGAAGCGGTACGGAATGCCCAGCGCCTCGGCGACCGTCGGCCCTCCGAACTGCACGCCGCCGCCGATCATCAGGTCGGCGTCTCGAGCCGCGTCCGGCAGGTGCGCGAACTGGTTCTCGAGGATCTCTTTGAAGACGCGGTTGACGGCGCGGTGGAAGTCGAGCCGACCGCCGTGAATCGCTTCGGCCTGCTCCTCGATCATGGCGCGGCTGTCCACGCCGTGGGCGACGAACTCCAGGCCGTAGGACTCCGCCAGCTCGCGGGCTTCCTCGAAGGCGCAGACCCGGACCCGGCAGCCCCGGGCCGCCAGGGTCGCGCCCAGGGCGACCAGGGGCTGGACGTCCCCGCGACTGCCCTCCGGCGCCATCAGGACTTGCATTCCAGGCGTATCGCGTGGGCTCTCCGGGTGCTTGAGGGTGTGGGAAGCCGATTTCCGTCGAGGGAAAAGTTTCGTAGCGTTCTGCCGATGAGTTGCTCATGAGCTGCGCCTCGAAGCACCTCGCGGCGTCCGAACACTCCCGCGGCCCTGGCATTGGCCTTGCAGCCCTCTCTCCCTGCGAGGGACGCCGGAGGTGATGCCGTGAGGGCCACTCACCAGCTCCAGGGCGGCCTCCTGGCCGCCGTCGCACTTCTGCTCGCGAGCTTCGCGAGCGCGGAGCCCCTCAACCTGGGTGACGCGACGCCGCGCTGGATCGAGGTGGCGTTCGAGACCTCGCCCGCGGAGCTGCCCGCCCAGCGGGCCACGATCTGGTCCCCTCCCATGCCCGCGATGCTGCGACCGGCCGCGCGCGACGGCTGGCTGGTGGTGGCGATCCCGCCGGAGGTCGTGGAGCGAGAGCTCCTGGTGCAGCAGGACCCGGTGCCCGGAACCTTCAGCCCCTTCGTCTGGGTCTTCGATGCGCGCTCCGGACACGTGGTGTCCGCCGACCTGGAAGGCGCCGTGAATCGTCGCGTTCTCCTGGGCTTCCTGCGCCCCAAGGTCCGCGCCGAGGTTCGCTTCGAGATGGGCACCGAGCGCGTTGCGGGCTTCCTGAAGCCGCGCAATTTCTTCGGTCAGCGGCTCCACGAGTTCTGCGAAGCCTCCACCCGCAGCACCGTCTGCACCCTGGTGCCGCCGGCCCGCTACGATCGCGAGACCGGCTACGTCAACGCGGTGGGCCTGGTCGAGGCGCGGTCCAAGGGAATCGCCACGCGCAGCTTCTCGTCTCTGGGCGAGGCGCGCTTCTCCGAGCGCTCGTCGCAGGGCCTGGTGGCGGTGTCCGCGGGTCCCTACTCGGCGGAGTCGCCGTAGCGGACTCCGAGGATGGTCCAGTGGCTGTCGCCTTTGGGGCGGCGCACCAGGACCTCGTCGCCTTCGCGCTTGCCCAGCAGCACGCTCCCCACCGGCGAGTTCATGCTGATCCGGCCCGTCTTGGCGTCGAACTCGTCGGGGCCCACTATCTGGTACTCGGAGATCTCGCCGTTCTCGTCCTCGACGCGCACGTGGGCGCCGAAGTAGACCTTCCCGTCTCCCCGGTCGGTGGGCTCCACCACCTTGAGGTCGTCCAGGCGCTTGGTCAGGTAGCGCACGCGGCGGTCGATCTCGCGCAGGCGCTTCTTGCCGTAGATGTACTCGGCGTTCTCGGAGCGGTCGCCCTGAGCCGCCGCGTCGGACACCTCCTGGGTGACCTTGCGGCGCTCCACGTGCCAGAGGTGCTCCAGCTCCTCGCGCAGCCGCTGCTCGCCCTGGGGCGTTATGTAGTTGGACTTCAGTCCAAACGCTCCAGGATGGTGGAGATGCCCATGCCGGCGCCGATGCACTGGGTGGCCAGGCCGTAGCGCGTGTTGGAGCGGCGCAACTCCTTGGCCACGGTGGTGACCAGCCGCGCGCCGGTGGCGCCCAGCGGGTGCCCGATGCCGAGCGAGCCGCCGTTCACGTTGACCTTCTCCATGTCGATCCCCAGGTCGCGTACCGACGGGATCACCTGGGCGGCGAAGGCCTCGTTGAACTCGACCCGGTCGATCTGCCCCGCCTCGAGGTTCGCGTGCTTGAGGGCCTTCTTGGTGGAGACGATCGGGCCGATGCCCATCAGCTGCGGCTTCACGCCGCCCACGGCCATGCCGACGATCCGCGCCAGGGGCTCGAGGCCCAGGGCAAGCGCCTTCTCCTCGGACATGATCAGCGCGGCGCTCACCCCGTCGTTGGTGGGGCAGGAGTTGCCGGGTGTGATGCGCACCTCGTCGCCGGTAAAGGAGATCAGCCCCTTGATCGGGTTCAGGGCGGCGAGCTTCTCCTCGGTCGTGCCGGGGCGGATGCACTCGTCTCGGTCGAAGGTGACCGTGGCTCCCGTCTCCTCCTCGACCCAGTTGCCCTTCTCGTCGAAGACCGGGTCCTCCACCTCCAGAGGGATCACCTCGTCCTTGTAGATTCCCGCCTCGTAGGCGGCGTGGCACTTGCGGTGGCTCTCCGCCGCGAACGCGTCCATTTCCTCGCGGGTCAGGTTGTAGGTGTCCGCCACGTTCTGCCCGGTCTGCGGCATGCCCACCAGCGGCGGCGACTTGCGGATCGCGTCCGGGAAGGGAACGGAGAAGTACTCGTCGTGGTCGGGCGCCTGGGCGATCTGCGCCTCGTTCATCTGGAAGAGCTTCTCGTTCATCTTGCTGATGCGGGTGGACGGTCCGCCGCCCAGGCCCAGACCGCGGCCCATGCGCTCGGCGCCCAGGGCCAGGCCGCACTCGGTCTGGCCCGTCATGATGGACATGGCGATCCGGTGCAGCGTCTCCATGCTGGAGCCGCACTGGCGGTTGCTGTTGAAGGTGCAGGCCTCCATGGGCAGCCCGGCCAGGCGCGGGATGTTGCCCAGGTACACCATCTCGCCCAGGCCGGAGACGTTGCCCAGGCCCACGTCCTCGATCATGGCGTCGGTCAGCTTGGGGTAGCGGTCCAGGAGGGCGCGCACGATCTGGGCGCCGGCCTCGTCCAGGCGGGTGGCGACCAGCTTGCCGCGGCCGCCGCGGCCGAAGGGGGTGCGCACGCCGTCTACGATCACTGCGTTGCGGAGCTGCATGGGGGGCTCCTCTCGGTTCGTTTCGGGCGCCCATTCTAGGGGACGGGAGCGGCGGCCGCCGGTCGTGCTAGGCGGGCTCGCTCTCGATGTGGACTTCCGACTGGAGGGTCCGGTGCACGGGGCAGCGGTCGGCGATCTCCAGCAGTCGCCGACGCTGCTCTGCGTCCAGCTCGCCTTCCACCTGGACGGACTTGCGGATGCGATCGATGTGACCGTCTTGGGTTTCGCACTCGGCGCAGTCCTGCGCGTGGACCTTGTCGTGGCGCAGCCGCACCGTGGTGCGCTCCAGCGGCCAGCCCTTGCGGTCGGCGTACATGCGCAGGGTCATGCTGGTGCAGGCGCCCAGCGCCGCCAGCAGCAGGCCGTACGGGCTGGGCCCGGCGTCGTCGCCGCCCAGCCAGGTCGGCTCGTCGGCCGGCAGCAGGTGCCGTCCCACGGCGATCTCCTGGCCGAACCTCCCCGCGCCGCTCTCGCGCACCACGACCTCGTGGTCGTCGCCCGCGTGCGGCGCCTCGGCGGCGGGGGGCAGGAAGCGCTCGGCCCACGCGGCGATCACCTCGGCGGCGTAGGCGGCGTCGGCGGGACGGCTGAGCAGGTGATCCGCGTCGTCCAGTGACACGAAGCTCTTGGGGTGACGCGCGGCCGCGAAGAGGCGCGTGGCGTTGTCGATGCCAACCTGGTTGTCGAGCGGCGAGTGCAGCACCAGGAGCGCCTTCTTCAGCGAGCCGACGCGCTCGTCGAGGCTGTGGCTCGCCAGGTCGTCGAGGAGCTGCTTGCGGATTCGGAAGGGGCGCCCGGCGAGCTCGACTTGGGCCTCGCCGCTGCGCTCGATCTCGTCTCGGCTCGTGGAGAAGAGCTTCGCCACGTGCTCCGGATCCGCCGGTGCGCCAAGGGTGGCCACGCCCACCGCCTCGGGGATCTGCGCCGCCGCGGCCAGGACGGCCGCGCCGCCCAGACTGTGGCCCACCAGCAGCGCGGGGGCGGCGTGCTCGGCGCGCAGCCAGTCGGCCGCCGCCACCAGGTCGGCCACGTTGGACGTGAAGTCGGTGTTGGCGAACTCGCCGCCGGAGCCGCCCAGCCCGGTGAAGTCGAAGCGCAGCACGCCGATGCCGCGCTCGGCCAGGGACTGGGACACGCGCTTCGAGGCCACGAAGTCCTTGGAGCAGGTGAAGCAGTGGGCGAAGAGCGCCCAGGCGCGCGCGCGCCCGGCCGGGCGGTCCAGCCGCGCGGCCAGGGGCTCGCCCTGGGAGCCCGGGAACTCGACCCGGTCGCTGTGGATCGGCATGGGACCCTCCTGCGTTTGAATGCCGGGCGAGGCTCGTGCGTTACGCGGGCCGGGTTGCCTGGAAGAGCCAGGCGGCCGCGGGCATGCGCACGCCGACTTCGGTTTCGAAAGGCGCAATGGCGTCGCGCACCGCAGCAGCCGCCTTGTTGCGGACATCTTCCGCGGCTTCGCGCAGCGCGGCGCCGGCCGGGCCCATCTGGAGCAGGAAGCCGACGGTGTCGTCCAGGCTCGCGCCGCCGCCCACCAGCAGCTCGCGCTCCATCCCTTCGACGGCGACGGAGCCGAAGCCCGCGTCCCGGAGGATGCGCGTCACGCGGTCTGCGTCGGCGAATGCGAAGGGCCCCGGCGCGTGGGGGTCCGACGGCGGCTGCAGCGAGAGCAGCGGCGCCACCGCCGCCATGGGGCGCAGCATCCAGGCATTTTGAGCCAGCGCCTGCCAGCACACGAATCCCAGCCGCGCGCCCGGCCGCAGCGCGCGCAGCAGGTTGGCAAAGGCCGCCACCGGGTCGGAGAAGAACATCACGCCGAAGCGCGAGAAGACCAGATCGAAGGCTTCGGCCTCGAAGGGATGCACCTGGGCGTCCGAGTGTTCGAAGCGCGCGTTGCGGAGGCCCGCCTCGAGGGCCCGGTCGCGCGCGCTCTCCAGCATGGGCCGCGAGATGTCGGCGCCCAGGACCGCGCCTTCCGCGCCCACGCGCCGGGCCAGCTCGAGCGTGGTCTGCCCGCAGCCGCAGCCCACGTCCAGCACGCGCTGGCCGGCGCCGACGCCGATGCGGTCCATGGCTTCGCCCCCCAGCGGCGCGATCTGCGTGTCGATCACGTCGCTGAGCTGGGCCCACTTGGGTCCCGCGGTCTCGTTCCAGTACTGGTGCTGCTCGGGGTTCGCGCTGGGGATGTCACTCATGCACCGGAGGATACCGGCTGGCCCGCGGCGAGCCCCCCCGCCAGGGTGCGAGCCAGGGAGTCGAGGAAGCGCGCCAGCGCGGCCGCTCAGGCATCGCCGACGCCCAGGACCTCCAGGTACACGGCGCGGATGCCGTCGGTGTGGCGCTGGTAGTCGGCCAGCAGCGGCCGCCGTGCGTCGCCGCTGCGGGTCGAGGCCTCGTAGCCCAGGGAGCGGGCGACTGAGTCCAGGTCGGCGCGGTCCTCGCGCAGGTCGCTGATCGAGCGGTTCTGCACGATGCGCAGCCGGCTCGAGAGCTTCTGCAGGAAGTCCCAGCCCTCGAGC
Source organism: Deltaproteobacteria bacterium (assembly GCA_019310195.1). Lineage (GTDB taxonomy): Bacteria > Myxococcota_A > UBA9160 > UBA9160 > JAFDET01 > JAFDET01. The sequence continues at coordinate 6,896 of JAFDET010000007.1, read as the reverse complement.
AGCACGCTCGCGCGTTCGGCCTCCAGCAGACCCAGCGACTGCAGCCGTGCGAGCTGGGTCTCGGTGCCGTCCGGGTCGAAGAGGGTGGGGTGCTGGGGGCCGTGATGAAGCTGCAGGAACTGCGCGGCGGACTCCACGTCCACCAGCCCGCCGCGGCCCAGCTTGAGGTCGCGGCGGCCTTCGCCTTCCTGGGCGACCTCCTTTTCCAGGCGCTGGCGGATGCGATGGATCTCTTCGGCCAGGTCCTCGGGCAGCGGGCGCGCCAGGATCTCGCGGCGCAGCGTGTCGAACTGGGCGCCCAGCGCCGGCTCGCCGGCGACCCGGCGCGCGCGCAGCAGCGCCTGGCGCTCCCAAGTCATGGCGCCGCGCTCGTGGTGCTCCCGCAGGCCCTCCAGTGACGAGACCAGCGCGCCCTGCCCGCCCGACGGGCGCAGGCGCGCGTCGACGGCGTAGCACTTGCCCTCGGAGGTGGAGGTGTCCAGGGTCGAGATCAGCTTCTGGGACAGGCGCGCGTAGTAGACGTGCCCCTCGGTGCTGGGGGGCTCGTACAGGAAGATCACGTCCAGGTCGCTGCCGTAGCTCATCTCGCAGCTGCCGAGCTTGCCCATGCCGACCACGCAGAAATGACCGTCCGGCGGCGGCTCGGGAGCGCGGGCGGCCTGGGCCAGGTGCGCGCGGGCGACCTCGTAGGCGCGTTCCAGGCAGGCGTCGGCCACGTCCGTCAGCGCCGCCTCGACCTGGCGCCGGTCGATCTTCTCGCCCAGGTCCAACAGGCCGATGTTGACGAGCTGGCGCTGCTGGAACAGGCGCAGCGAGGCCAGGTCCAGCTCTGCCGGATCGCGGTCGGAGCTTCCCGCCTGTTCTTCGGCGATGTGATGCAGGTCGCTGCGCAGCTCCTCGGGGGAGAGCAGCAGCACGTCCGGGTCGCGGAAGACCGGCTCGATCAGGTCCGGCGAAGAGGCCAGCAGGTTGGAGAGGTACTTGGACGCGCCGAACAGGCTGGACAGGCGCGGAACCAGCTCGGGACGATCCAGGAGCAGGCCCCAGTAGAAGGTGCGCGTTCCAATGCCCTGGATGAAGCGGTCCAGGTTGTTGAGGGCCAGCTCCGGGTCGGCGGCCTGCTCCAGCTCGCGGGCGAAGTGGCGCGCCAGCTCCTCCACCATGCCGCGCGTCGTCGGGAACCGCAGCAGCCGCGCGGCGCCGCGGGCGAAGAGCGCCACCATCCGCTCCTCGCCCTCCTCGGAGAGCAACCGCTCGAAGGCGTCGCGCACGCGCCGCCGGTGGGTCGCCAGGTCGCGCGCGAACGCGGCGGGGCCGTCGGGCGCGGTGTAGCCCATGGCCCGCTCCGCGCGGGTGCGCGCCGGGCCGGCCGCCGCCAGGGTGTGCACCTGGCGCTCCGCCTCCATCTGCAGCCGGTTCTCCAGCCGGCGCAGGAAGCGGTAGGCCTCCAGCAGGCCCTGGGCCTCCTCATCGGGGAGCACGCTGTGGGCCGCCAGCGACTTCAGGGCCTCCTGGGTGGAGCGGCCGCGCAGGTCCGGCATGCGTCCGCCCTGCAGGAGCTGGAGCGCCTGGGTGGCGAACTCCAGGTCGCGAATGCCGCCGGCGCCCAGCTTCACGTGGAAGTCGTCGCCGCGCGACGCGTGCGCTTCCTCGATGCGCGCCTTCATCTCCTGGATGCTGGCCACCGCAGCGAAGTCCATGGCCGAGCGGTAGATCATCGGGTGCACGCGGCGCACCACATGCCAGCCGAAGCCAAGGTTGCCGGCGACCGGCCGCGCCTTGGTGAAGGCCGCTTTCTCCCACATGGCGGCCGAGCCGTCGTAGTAGACCGCCAGCGCGTTGCTGCCGATGGCGATGGGGCCCTGGGCGCCCTCGGGCCGCAGGTCCAGATCCACCCGGTACAGGAAGCCGTCGGCGGTGACCTCGCTGGCGATGGGTCCGAACTCGTTGGCCAGGCGCTTGGCGTACTCCTCCAGCGAGGCGCCCGAGGGCCCCTCGCCGAGGCCGCCCTCGGGTGGGCTCTCGTAGACGTGGATCACGTCCACGTCCGAGGAGAAGTTGAGCTCGCCGCCGCCCAGCTTGCCCAGGCCCAGTACGGTGAAGCCCGGCTCGAAGACCTGCTCGCCGGCATACCAGCGGGGGATGCCCAACCGCGACGCCACCCGCTTCCGCGCCACGCGGTAGGCGTGAACCAGGAGCGCGTCCGCCAGCAGCGTGATCTCGGTCAGGGTCTCGCCGGAGCGCTCCAGGGGCACGAGCTGCGGGTCGGCGTCCCGCGCGCAGATGCGGATCAGCTCTGCGTACTTGTAGCGGCGCAGGACCGCGGGAGCGGCGTCGTCCGGCGCCGCCTCCAGCGCGCGGGTCAGGCTCTCCTGGTGGGCTTCCAGGGTGCGCGGGGGCAGGCCCGCCCGGGCGGCCTCGAGCCAGACCTCGGGGCGGGCGGCGGCGAAGCGGGCGAGGAAGGGTGCGATCCCGCAGACCGCGACCAGCACCCGCAGGACGGCGGTCGGATCGCTACGCCAGAGCTCGGCCAGGGCAGAGGCATGGTTCTGTGCCGCGGCGGTCAGCACGTCGGCGGCCCGGCGCAGGGCCGCTTCGGGCTCGGGTGCGTTGGTCAGGGCCTCGCCGACCCGGGATTCCAGGGCTTCGACGCCCAGGGAAGCCTCCAGTCCGGCCAGCTCGGAGTCGCTCACGGCGCAACCCTAGCGCGGGGGGTGCGCCCGCTGCAGAGGTCTCGTGCGCCCGATTCTTGAGCAGCGCCTTGCCCAAGAAACGGGCAGCCACCGCGTGTCGCTCTCCGCACATGCGCCGAAGCGAGCGCAGGAGGCCCGGGAAACCTGTGTCGTTCGTGGCACGCCCCTTGCTTTGCAGCCCAGCGTCATCTCAAGCGAGAGGAGAGCTCCCATGCACACCGGACTTCGCCGTCTACTCGGAGGGTTTGCGCCCCTGGCCGTCTTGCTCCTGGCCGGCCCTGCGGCTGCGGAAGAGGCCGCCGCCAGCGGGCTCAACAGCGGCGATGTGGCCTGGATCCTCACCAGCTCGGCCATCGTGCTGATGATGACGATTCCGGGCCTCGCCTTCTTCTACGGCGGCCTGGTGCGCGGGAAGAATGTGCTGTCGGTGCTGATGCACTGCTTCATCTGCGCCGGGCTGATCAGCGTGACCTGGGTGCTGTGGGGCTACTCGATCGCCTTCGGCGGCGAGGGCGCGCTCTGGGGCGGGCTCTCCAAGCTGGGCCTCCGCGGCGTCTCCCACCTGGCCGGCCCGGAGGAGAACATCCCCGAGCAGCTCTTCATGGTCTTCCAGCTCATGTTCGCGATCATCACGCCGGCGCTGATCGCCGGCGCCATCGCCGAGCGCATGAAGTTCTCGGCCTTCTTCCTCTTCGTGCTGCTCTGGTCCACGTTCATCTACTCGCCGCTGTGCCACTGGGTGTGGGGCGAGGGCGGCTGGCTCAGCGCCCGCGGCGCCCTGGACTTCGCAGGCGGCACCGTGGTGCACATCTCCTCGGGCGTCTCGGCCCTGGTGGCCGTGCTGGTCCTGGGCAAGCGCCAGGGCTACGGCCGCGAGCCGCTCATGCCCCACAACCTGCCCTTCACCGTGATGGGGGCGGGGCTCCTGTGGGTGGGCTGGTTCGGCTTCAACGCCGGCAGCGCCCTGGCGGCCGACGGCTCGGCGACCGCCGCGTTCGTGAACACCAACACGGCGACCGGCGCGGCGGTGCTGGGCTGGGTCTTCACCGAGTGGCTGAGCCGCGGCAAGCCCACGGCCCTGGGCGCGGCGACCGGCGCGGTGGCGGGCCTGGTGGCGATCACGCCGGCGGCGGGCTTCGTGACGCCGCTGGGTTCGATCCTGATCGGGCTGGTGGCCGGGTTCCTCTGCTACCAGGCCTGCAACCTGAAGGCGAAGCTGGGCTACGACGACGCCCTGGACGTGGTGGGCGTGCACGGTGTGGGCGGTACCTGGGGCGCGCTGGCCACCGGCGTGCTGGCCAGTGCACCTACCTCTTCGCCGGCATCGGCACCTTCGTGATCCTGCAGATCATCAAGGCCACCGTCGGACTGCGCGTCCACGAGGACGACGAGTCCCAGGGCCTCGACCTCTCGGAGCACTCGGAAACCGCCTACATCCACTAGCCCTCAAGAGGGAGACTAAGGAAAGAAAAGGGACAGTCCCATTAGTTGCGGCGCGGCGTGCGAACCCATGCACACAGTCGCGGGCCGCAACTAATGGGACTGTCCCTTTTCTTTCCTTTTCTTTCCCTCTCAAGCCGTGCTGGCGGTCATCCAGCGGCGGTAGAGGAGCGGCGGGAAGAAGGCGCTGTAGATCGTCGTGCCTGCCAGGAGGCCCAGCAGCGCCAGCAGGGTCACGCCCTGCTGGGTGGCCAGCGGCGACGCGCCCAGCAGGATGTGGTTCACGGTGATCAGCGCGATCAGCGCGACGGTGGCCAGCGAGGCCACGCCCCACAGGAAGAACTGCTGGGCGATCACGTGCTCCACCAGTCCCACGCGCCAGCGGCGGCGCAGCCGGTTCCAGTGCCGGAAGGAAGCGATGCCGCCCCACACGTAGCTGCTGGCGCGCGCCGCGTGGAAGAGCAGCGTTCCGGGATCCGCGCCGCGCACCTCGCTGTGCAGCCCCACCGAGACCCAGGCGATGCCCACGGCCAGCGACGCGGTCACGCCGGTGACGGCCAGGGTGCGCGCCCAGACCCGGTCGGGATGGAACACCCGCCAGACGCCGACGAAGAGCGCCGCGGAGCCGGCCATGGTGAGCATGCGCGCCACGGCCTGCACCGGGAAGGCCAGGGCGGCCTCGCCGCCGGCCATCACCGCGCGCACGCTCGAGGTCTCCAGGGCGCCGCCGCCGGCACTGGTCAGGACCGCCAGCCCGATGGCCAGCTCCGGGCCGCGGCCAGTCCAGGCCGCGCCCCACAAGAGGCGCAGGCCCGTGACCATCAGGAACCCCAGGGCCAGTGACCAGGCGAGGTTCGCGGCTTCCATGCTCCCCCTATCGGCGGAGCGCAGCTCGGACTTGAACTAGTTGAAATAGAATGGGTTTTTGGATCGTCAGGCGGGCTGCGGGCCGCGCAGCAGGCGGCCGGGCAGGGCCCCGCTGGGCTCCCCGTCCTGGAACACCAGCTCGCCTCTCTTCAGCGTGGCGCGGTACCCGTCGGCGTGCTGGACCAGGCGCCCGGCGTTCGAGGGCAGGTCGTAGGTCATCTCCGGCGGCGCCACGCGGAGCGCGTCGAAGTCGATCAGGTTCACGTCGGCCAGCATCCCCGGGGCCAGCAGCCCGCGATCGCCCAGCCCGTAGAGCTCGGCGGTGCGCCGGGTCTGCGCCTGCACCGCCCACTCCAGGGGCACGCGCTCCCCGCGCTTGCGGTCGCGCACCCAGTGGGTCAGCAGGTAGGTGGGTGCGCTGGCATCGCAGATCAGGCCGCAGTGGGCGCCGCCGTCGGACAGCCCCAGGACGGTCTGGGGGTGGGTCAGCATCTCGTGGATGGGCTCGAAGTCGAACTGCGCGTAGTTGAGGATGGGGAAGTACAGCAGCTCGCGGCCGTCCTGGCGGAGCAGCATGTCGTAGACCACCTCCAGGGGCTCGCGTCCCTCCCGCTTGGCGATGGCTGCCACACTCTGGTCGGCCGTGGGCTCGTAGTCCGGCGGGTCGCCCAGCGGGAAGAGCTTGTGGAAGCTGGCCATCACGAAGGCCGACATCGGGTCGCTGAAGTCCACCTTCTCGTTCAGGATCCGCTCGCGGAACTCCGGCGTGCGCAGGATGGCCACCCGCTCGGCCAGCGGCTTGTCCGCGATCTCCATGTAGGCGCGGTGCTGCTTGAAGGGATGGACCGTACTCTCCAGCCCCATCAGGATGCCCGTGGGACGCACCGCCACCTGGGGCACCACGGTGGATCCCTCGGCCGCGGCTTCCTCCGCCGAGCGCAGCAGACGCTGCCACTGGTCCGGGTTCACGTCGTTCTGGAGGCAGGCGAACGTGACCGGCCGCCCGGTCTCCCGCGCCAGCTGATGCACCCACGCCAGCTCCCGGTCCTCGGGCGCCAGGTCCGACGCCATCTCGAAGACGCCGCGACCCAGCTCGCCGAGCACGCGGCCGATTCCCAGCACTTCGTCCTCGGAGGCGAAGGTGCCGGGCACCGGCTCGCCGTCCACGGCCCGGTGCAGCAGCGTGCGCGAGGTGGTGAAGCCCAGGGCGCCGGCCTGGATTCCCTCGCGCACGATCGCCGCCATCTGCTCGATGTCCTCGGGCGTGGGCGGCTCGTTCTTCGCCCCGCGCTCGCCCATCACGTAGGCGCGCACGGCATGCGCTCCACCGCGTCCAGGTACTCGGGGAACGTCTCCCACTCCCAGCGGATGCCTTCGGCCAGGGCGGTGCCCGGGATGTCCTCCACCCCCTCCATCAGGCCGATCAGCCATTCGTGCCGGTCGGGCCGGGCGGGGGCGAAGCCCACTCCGCAGTTGCCCATCACCACGCTGGTCACCCCGTGCCACGAGGACGGCGTGAGGTAGGGATCCCAGGTCACCTGCCCGTCGTAGTGGGTGTGGATGTCGACCCAGCCCGGCGTGACCAGCAGCCCGTCGGCGTCGATCTCGCGGCGTGCGGCGCCGGCGCCGCCCTCGGCCTGGGTCACGCGGTCGCCGTCGATGGCCACATCCCCGCTGCGGGCCGGACCGCCGCTGCCGTCCACGATCGTTCCGCCTCGTATCACCAGGTCGTGCATTGCCGCGCCTCCTCTGCGTCGACCCATCCTAGGCGGGGCGGTCTGCCGCGGCCAGCTTTGGCGCGGCGCGTTGTTGCGAGCGCGTGAGGACGCGTTTGATTTTATAACTAGTTGATATTGAATGGTTTTATTGCCAAAAGGGGCGGCCCTTGACGTATGA
>JAFDET010000368.1 GCA_019310195.1 Deltaproteobacteria bacterium | reverse complement strand
CGAGCGCAACCGCGTCCACCTGGCCAAGCTGCTGCGCAGCGGCGGCAACGTGCTGCTGCTGGACGAGCCCAGCAACGACCTGGACGTGGACACCCTGCGCGCGCTGGAGGAGGCGCTGCTGGGCTTCGCCGGCTGCGCGGTGGTGATCTCCCACGACCGCTGGTTCCTGGACCGCATCGCCACCCACATCCTGGCCTTCGAGGGCGACAGCCACGTGGAGTGGTTCGAGGGCAACTACGAAGAGTATGAGGCGGACCGCAAGCGCCGCCTCGGCGCCGACGCCGACCAGCCCCACCGCATCAAGTTCAAGCCGCTCCACGCGTAGCCACGCGCTAGGATCGGCAGGCACCCCTTCCGGTCCCTCGGGAGCTCCACGTTGTCCAGTCAGCCCATCGATCTCGAGGGCGCCCTCGGGCGCTTCGGCCTGGAGAAGTTCCGCACCGGCCAGCGCGAGGCCATGGAGACGCTGCTGTCCGTGGGGCGCGTCCTGCTGGTGGCCCCCACCGGCGGCGGGAAGAGTCTCGTCTACCAGCTTCCCGCCAGCCTGCTTCCCGGCACCAGCCTGGTGGTGTCGCCCCTGATCTCGCTGATGCACGACCAGGTGAGCGCCCTGGATGTGCTGGGCATCCCGGCGACCTTCCTCGCGTCCACCCTCGACGCGGAGGAGATTCGCACGCGCATGCGCGACCTGGGCCGGGGCCGTTACAAGCTGGCCTACGTGGCGCCGGAGCGGCTGGCCTTCGCCGGCTTCCGCGGGCTCCTCGCGGATCTCGACTGCCGCCTCGTGGCCATCGATGAGGCGCACTGCATCAGCGAGTGGGGTCACGACTTCCGTCCGGAGTACATGCAGATCGGGGCGCTGCTGGCGGAGCTGGCTCCCGCGCACGTGCTGGCGTGCACGGCGACGGCCACCCCGGTGGTGCGGGACGAGATCGTAGAGCGCCTGGGCCTGCCCGGGGACACGCCGCAGCTGGTGCGCGGCTTCGCGCGGCCCAACCTGGCGCTGCGCTCGCGGGAAGTGATCTCGAAGAAGGAGCGCAGCGCAGCCGTGGACGCCGCGCTGTTGGAGGCCATCGGCAAGCCCGGCTCCGCGCGCGGCTGCGCCATCGTCTACTCCCCCACCCGCCGCATCACCGACGAAGAGGCTTTGCGCCTGGAGCGGCGCGGCTACAAGGTGGATCCCTACCACGCCGGGATGCACGGCGAGGTGCGGGAGGTGGTGCACCGGAACTTCTCCCAGGGCGAGACCGAGATCGTGGTGGCCACCAACGCCTTCGGAATGGGCATCGACCGGGCCGACGTGCGCGCGGTCGTCCACCTGGCGCCGCCGGGCTCGATGGAGGCGTACTACCAGGAGGTGGGGCGCGCCGGGCGCGACGACGAAGACGCGCTGGGCCTGCTGCTGGTCTCGCCCGGTGACCTCCCCCTGCGTCGTCACCTGATCGAGATGGACAACGAGGGCCGCGCTCCCGACCCGGAGCGCGTGCGCCACAAGTGGAACCTCTTTCTCGAGCTGATGCGCTGGTCCGAGGGCGGGAGCTGCCGCCACGACGCCATCCTGCGCTACTTCGGCGACGAGGAGGAGACGCTTTCGGGCTGCGGTCGCTGCGACGTCTGCACCGAGCTGACGCGCGACGACGAGTCCGATCCCGAAGCCGTGACCCTGCTGGTACGCAAGACGCTCTCGGCGGTGGCGCGGGTGCACGGCCGCTTCGGGCTCTCGGCGGCCGCCAAGCTGCTGCGCGGCGCGGACGACGCGCGCCTGGAGTCGGCCGGGCTGCACCACACGCCCACGTTCGGGATCCTGCGCGAGTACCCGGAAGCCTGGCTCACGCGTCTGCTGCGCCGCTGTGTCACCGCGGGCTGGGTGGACTTCATCGGCGGCGATCGCCCGATGGTGATCCTTACCGACGAGGGCATCGCGGTGATGAAGGCCGAGCGGCCCGTGCGTCTGCTGCTGCCGCCCACCCGCGTACGCGCAGCGGACCAGGGTCCGAAGCCGCGGCGCGGCGCACGCAGCCCCGCGGCGGCCGACGCGCTGGACCCGGGTGCCCAGGAGCTCTTCGAATCCCTGCGCCAGCACCGCCTGGAGGTGGCGCGCGAGGCCGGCGTGCCGCCCTACGTGGTGGCCAGCGACCGCACCCTGCGCGACATCGCCAACCTGCGCCCGAGGAACGCCGACGAGCTGGCCCTGGCTCACGGCATCGGCCCCGCCAAGCTCGAACGCTACGGACCGGGTCTGCTCGCCGTCGTCGAAGCCCACGGGTAGGACGCTCCGCCGACGGTTCGCGTGTCGGCTGGCCGACGCCAGAACGCAGCCAGCCGTAGCCTTTGGCCACAGCGGTTTGGTGCATCCCGCCACACGTTTGCCGCAGCGCGTCGACGCGGAGGCGGGCATGCCCCGGTGAAGGCTCTCCTTTTCCGGGTGGCCGCCTCCGGGTGCGTCATGGCACGCGCGTTGCTTTACAACAGTCGGGGGTCTCCCGACATGCGACGAAGTGTCCTCGCCGTTGTGCTTGCGTTGGGCGCCAGCTTGGTGGCTCCCTCGGCCTCGGCCGTCGACTTCTGGGATGGGCGGCTCCAGGCCCATGGCTTCTTCGAGGCCCAGGTCCGCTTCATCTCCAAGAACTCCAGTGGTACAACGTGTTCAACCTGGAAGTGGAGTTCGATGTGGCCCCGGACGGGTTCGGCCCGTTCGAGTACATCTCGCTCTACGGCCGCGCCGAGGTCCGCTACGACTGCGTCTGGCGCCAGGCGTGCTGGACCTCGCCCTCGGTCAAGGCCTACGGGGATCGCGCCTCGCGGCTGCCCCAGCGGTTCCGCGAGGGCGAACGCTCGGGCTTCGACGGCACGATGTTCACCGGAGACACGCGTCCGCTCCACCTGATCCCGGTGGACCAGCTCGGCTACTCCGACAAGGACGAGCCGGTGGGGAGCCAACGCCGCCCCCTATTCATCTGGCACGTGCCGGGCATCTCCACTCTCTTCGGCGTCCCGGGGGCCGACGGCACCACCGGTACGGCCGACGACCCGGCCTTCTACACCTTCGCCCGCTTCGTCGAGCCCGGGCACGAGTACCGCTGGGCCAGCCGGCGGGTCAAGGGGCCCATCGACGGGCGCGACA
>JAFDET010000124.1 GCA_019310195.1 Deltaproteobacteria bacterium | reverse complement strand
CTCTCCCACCGCACGCACCGCGGCGTGACGGCGGCCCGGCAGCTGACCCTCCACACCGCGCAGGTCCAAGCGACCCTCGGCGAGGAAGAAGAGGCTCAGCGGGTCGTCCTGCTCGGGCAACGCCAGGCGCACGCCACCGTTCCCGGCGGCGGAGGCGGCCTCGTCGGGCTCGATCACCAGCAGCAGGTCCCCGGCCGCCACCTGCTGGCCGCGCCGCGCACAGACCTCTTGGACCACGCCCGCAACCGGCGCCTCCACGGCGATCTCCATCTTCATGGCCTCGAGCACCGCCACAGGTCGGCCCGCCTCGACGCGATCGCCCGGCTCGACGTGCAGCGCCACCACCACCGCCGGCGCGCCGGCGCGAACCCGCCCGGCGGCCTGCCACTCGAAGCGGTGCGGACGACCCTCCATGTCGACCCGCAGGCCCGCATCGCCGGCGTCGTGCAACACGCGCAGGCTGCGGCCGGCCAGCTCCAGGCGCGCACCGCCCGGGCCGTCCTCCAGCAGCCGCGCCGTCACCACGCGGCCGTCCAGATGGATGCGGTAGGTCCAAGCGCCGATGGCGTAGACCTGCAGGCGATACGCCTCGCCGCGGTGACTGAGATCCAGCTCCTGGCCCTCGGATGCCGGTACCTGGCCCACCGAGGCCGCCCCCGGGTCCGCGTAGAAGTTCAGCCGCTCGGCCGCGCGGGCCCGCTGGTACGCCAGGATCGCCGCGGTCACCAGCGCTTCGACGGCGTTCTCGGTGGCCGGTCCGTTCGGGCGCCGGTCCAGCCAGCCCGTATCGACCCCACCGGCGCGGAAGTCGGGATCTTCCAGCAGGCGCAGCAGGAAGCCCTGGTTGGTGGCACCGCCCTCGATCACCAGCTCCAGGTCCGCCAGGGCCGACGCCAGTCGCGCGCACGCCTCTTCGCGGTCGTCGCCCCGGGCGATCACCTTGGCCAGGAGCGAGTCGAACTCGGCGGGAACGACGCTGCCCGCCACCACCCCGGCATCGACGCGCACACCCGGCCCCAGGGCGGGATCGAAGCGGGCCACGCGCCCGGGTGCGGGCAGGAAGCCGGCGTCGGGGTCCTCGGCGCACACCCGCGCCTCGATGGCGACGCCGCTTCGCGGCCAGCCCCGCTCGGGGAGCCGCTCGCCGCGCGCGATGCGGATCTGCAGCTCCACCAGGTCGACGCCGGTCACCACCTCGGTGATGGCGTGCTCCACCTGGAGGCGCGGGTTCACTTCGAGAAAGAAGTAGTCGTCGCCCTCGACCAGGAACTCGACGGTGGCCACGCCGCAGTAACCCACCTTGGCGGCGATCCCTACGGCGGACGCTTCCAGATCGTCGAGCAACGCTTCGGACAGGCCGGGCGGCGGCGTCTCCTCGATCACTTTTTGATGGCGACGCTGCACGGAGCAGTCGCGGCAACCCAGCGACAGCACCTGCCCATGACGGTCGGCAACGATCTGCACCTCGACGTGACGACCGCACCGCACCTTGCGCTCCACGAAGATGCGCTCGTCGCCAAATGCGGCTGTGGCTTCGGCCTGCGCGCTGCGGAAGGCCTCGTCGATGCCCGCGGGCTCGTCCACGCTGCGGATGCCGCGGCCACCGCCCCCCGCGGCCGCCTTCACCACGACCGGGAAGCCGATCGCCTCGGCCGCCGCGCGAGCCTGCTCGGCGCTGGCGACCGCCTCGCCGCTCCACGCGGAGACCGGGCAGCCCAGGTTCTCGGCCAGGCGCTTGGCGGCGATCTTGTCGCCCAGGCAGCGCATCACGTCGGCCGAGGGACCCAGGAAGACCAGCCCCTGCTCCGCCACCCGTTCGACGAAGACCGGGTCCTCGGACAGGAAACCCCAGCCCGGCCACACGGCATCGGCTTCCAGGCGACGCAGGGCGTCGAGCACCAGGCCGTGATCCAGGTAGGCGGCCACCGGGCCCGCGGGCACAGGAAGCTCCACGGCGCCATCGGCATGACGCACAAAGGGCGCATGGCGGTCCACGGGCGTATGGATTGCCAGCACCTGAAGCGCCGAGCCCTCGCGGATCCGCAGCGCCTTGACGGCACGGATGCAGCGCAGAGCCGCCTCGCCGCGGTTCAGGACCGCCAGACGCCGGATCGGGCGGATCTCCATCACGGGGCGAACCGCAGCAGGAAGCTGCCCCAGGTCAGGCCCGCACCGACGCCCACCACGGCCACGTCGTCGGCCGCTCCCCACTTCTCCCAGCCCATGGAGAGAACCGATGCTGCGCCGGCCGCGCCGGTATTCCCGTACCACTCCACGTTGCTGTGGTGCCGGTCCGGCGGGATCTCGCACTGGCGGCACACCACCTCGAGCATGCGCAGGTTGGCCTGGTGGCCGACGAAGTGGAAGCTGCGCTCCGGGTCCGCCACGCCGTCGCGCAGGCGCACGACTCCCTCCGCCGTCTTCTTGATGGCGAACATCTGCACCGCGTGACCCTGCTGAGTGAAGTGGCCGCCACGCGGCACGACCACCTTGTCGGAGCCTGCCGGATCCGAGGCCAGGACCGGCTCGACGACACGGGCGCCGCCCGGCACGCGGCTGGAGACCACGGCGGCAGCGGCTCCGTCCCCCCACAGCACCGCCGTCGAGCGGTCTTCGTAGTCCACGGTGCGGGTCAAGGTATCGACCGCCAGCGCCAGCACGAAGTCGGGAAGGGCGTCGTCACGCATGCCGTCCAGCAGGCGAAGCTGGGCGAAGAGGCTGGTGCAGGCGGACGCGATGTCCAGTGCCGGCACCGCGATTCCCAGCTCCCGCGCCGCGTTGCAGGCCTCGGCGGGCGCGCTGGTGTCCGGGGCCGAGCCGCCGCACACGACCAGCCCCACGTCCTCGGGCTCGAGGCCGGCGCGGGCCAGGGCCATGCGCGCGGCGCGCGCGGTCAGCGCGGCCTGGGTCTCCAGTGCGGCCTCCGCGGTGGCGCGGGGGTCCCGATTGCGCGTCTCGCGGATGTAGTCGAGCGGGAGCACGCTACGGCGGCAGCGGATCCCGACCCGCTCGAGGATCCACGCATCCGTGGTGCCGATGTCGAGCGACTCGAGGAAGGCGTTGCTGATCTCGGTCGCCGGGTGCGCGTGACCGAGGGCATGGATGTAGAGACTCAAACGACCCCCCCCTGAGTCCAACCCTATAGTTGGTGACCCAGAGTCACTTTTCCGTCAAGGGCGCCGCGACGGGTGACCTAGAAGAATCCGAACCCTGCGCAAAACAAGAGAAATCCGACACAGCCGGCCAGCACGACGAGGTGCGCCACGCGGGCCCGCCCGCCCATTTCGCGCCAGGCCGGCAGCAGGGCCAAGCCGCCCAGCAGCGCCAGGATACCCGCCAGGGACGGCAGCCAAAAGAGCGCCGCGGCCGACGGCGGAATGCCGAAGCCCACCAGATACGGGTTCGCGCGCGCCACCAGGAAGAGCATGACGAAGAGGCCGGCCAGGAAGAAGAGGCCCAACCCGGCCGCCATGGCGAGCACCTGTCGCGTGCGCTGCTCGGCCGGCGGCGCCGCCGGCGCACCGCGGCGACGTCGTACCAGCCCGCCCACAGGCCAGCCCAGTGCGCCCACGGCCAAGGCCACGACGATGGCCCCCAGACCCAGGCGCACGCCGGCGCGCGGCTCCACCAGCAACGCCTTGGCCATGCGATAGACGCCCGGCCGACGCTCGAGATCCACCACGAAGTCGGGACGCGGCATGTCTTCGATGCAGCCGGCATCGGGCTCGCGGAGTGGGTCGTCCAGGAAGGCGGTCAGGATCGACTCCGGGCAGTCGCCGCCGCGGGACGCCGCGTGACCCACGCCGGGGAACAAGAGGTAGTGGCTGTTCGAGAGCGTCTGCGCGGCCAGGCGTCCCCACTTCGGCGGCGTGATCGGGTCGTACTCGCCCGCCATCACCAGGGTCGGCACGTCGCTGCGCACCGCGCGCGCCTCTTCGGGTCCGGCCGTCACGTCCCACCACTGCGGGCAGAGCGCCTCGTCCAGATGGAAGAACACCATGCGCCGCTGCAAACCCGGGTAACGCTGCGACGGCTCGTCGGGAAGCATGAAGGGCCCGCGCTCGTAGCACTCGACGGTGTGGTAGACGGCCCGGTTGATGCCGCGGGCCCGCCCCACGAAGGCGTCCACCAGGGCCGTCAGCGACTCGGCGTCACCCTGTCCGCCGAGCCGGACCAGCAGCGGCAGCAGCGGGATGATGCGTCGATCGTAGAGGCCTTGATGGATGCTCGTCGCCAGGTCGTGATCGTTGATGACGAAGCGGCCGTCGGGGATCGTGTCGGTGTCGTCAACGGGGATGACCAGGGGCTCGCGTTCCAGCGCGTCGAGCGCCTGATCCACCGAGGCCGCCAGGTCGGGGAACGCCTCGGCGCAGGCCGGGTGACCGGCGCAGCCCTCCACCAGGACCGTGAAGGCGCGCTCCAGCTCGGGGAAGCGAACGTTGCCTGGGATGCCCGGCGGGTAGACCGAGTCGAGGATCACGCTGCGCACGCCCTCGGGGTGGTCGCGCAGGACGGTGAGGGAGAGCTTGGTTCCGTACGAGATCCCGAACAGGTTCCAGCTCTCGAAGCCCAGCGCACGGCGCAGGTCCGCCACGTCGGCGGCGCTGGCGTCGCTGTTCCAGGCTGCCAGGTCGAAGCCGTCGCGGGCCAGCTGATCACGGCAGGCCAGGGCCGCTTCGGCGCGCGCCTGCAAGCTCGCTTCGGCGCTGGTGTCGCCGGCCAGGATCCGGAAGTCCTCCAGGCCCAGATCGGGACACAGCACCGGCTCCGAGTGACCCACGCCGCGCTGGTCCAAGAGCAACAGGTCGCGCTTCTCGAGCAGCGCGTCGTCGAGCCAGCCGTGCCAGTGATCGGTGGCGCTGCCGCCCGGGCCGCCGTGCAGGTAGAGCACCGGATCGGGTGCGGGCTCCGCAGCGCGGCTGTGGAGGCGCGCCACGGCCAGGCGGAGCGTGCGCCCGTCTGGGCGCTCACGGCTTTCCGGAACGACCAGGAAGCCGCAGGTCATCACGTCGGGAGCCACGTCGGCGGCGCCCTGCATGGGGCAGGGTGCGGGCTCGAAGCGCGGTAGCTCGGCGGCGCGGCCGGACGCCGCAGCCGCGACCAGGACGAGCACCAGCGTGGCGAGCCGCGTCCTCACCTCATCCCATCCACGAGCCGCCGTTGGGGTCGAGCGCCTGACCGGTGAACGAGCGACCGCCCGGCCCGAGCAGGAAGGCCACCAGGGCGGCGATCTCCTCGGGCTGGGCCGCGCGCCCGCTGGGCACCCTGTCCAACGCCTCGCGGCGCGCTTGCTCCAGGGTCTGGCCCGTTGCATCGGCGATGTTCTGCCAGCCGGAACGCGCCATCTCGGTCTCCACCCAGCCCGGGCAGATCGCGTTCACCAGCACGCCGCGCTCCGCCCACTCGAGCGCTAGGGCCCGCGTCAGTCCCAGCAAGCCGGCCTTGCTGGCGCAGTAGGCCGTGTAGCCGGGCACGCCGAAGCGCGCCAGGCAGGAGGACATCAGGATGCAGTGGCGCGGCTCGGGCCCCTCGGCCAGGTGGCGCTCGAAGGCGCGCGCACAGAAGTAGCTGCCGTCCATGTTGGTGCGCACCACATCGTCCCAGCGATCGTCGGGGCCGGGCTCGTTGGGGCCGCCCGCACCGGCGTTGGCCACCAGGGCGTGCAGCGGCCCGAAGCGCGCGGCGGCCTTGGCGAAGGCGTTCTCGACGGCCGCCGCGTCGCATATGTCGGTGGGCAGCACCAGGGCTTCGCCCTTCGCTTCGCCGGCTACGGCTTCGAGCGTGTCTCGTGTGCGGCCGATCAGCGCGACCCGCGCACCGTCGGCGGCCAGGCGCAGGACGATGTCCCGGCCGATCCCGGTGCCCGCTCCCGTCACCACCACGTTGCGTCCCGAAACGTCAGCCATCGATGCCGTCCCCCGCAATCCCCACCTCGGCCAGGATCGACACCAGGTCTTCGCGGCGCGACACGCGGAACGACACGCCCGGGGGCAGGGCATCGTCCAGGCGCTTGAAGTACCGCTTGTCGGTGCGCCCCTCGACGATCACCACGAGCCCGCGGTCCTCCTCGCTGCGGATCAGTCGGCCCGCCATCTGTTTCAGGTAGAGCAGCATCGTGCCGAGCGTATCGCGCCCGAAGGCGTCGATGCCGGCCGCCTTCATGCGCGCCTCGCGCCGCTTGCGCAGCTGGGTGGGCACCTCGAAGGGGAGCTTCTCGATCACCAGGGCCTGCAGGTCGGGGCCGGGGATGTCCAGACCCTGCCAGAACGTGCGGGCGCCCAGCAGCACCGCCCCGCCGCCGCGGCGGAAGCGCTCCACCAGCGCGTTGGGGTCGTCGGCGCCGCTGCGCGGCGCGAGCACCTCGATGCCGTGGGGCCGCAGCCGCTCGGTCAGGATCTCCGCCACCTGGTTCATGCGCGCCAAGCTGGTGAAGAGGCCCAGGGTGCGCCCCGACAGGTGGAGCGCCAGATCGCCCAGCACGGCCGCGGTCTCCTCCACCAGGTCGCCGCGGCTCTCCAGAGCCACCGCGCGCATGTGCTCCGCGTAGGGGAAGGGGCTGGGAACCGACACGCGCTCCACGGGGCCGACACGCTCCTCCAGCTCCAGGACGCCCGTCGCCGGGAGGGCGTCGCCCGCCACGAACAGACTGGCCGAAACGCCGGCGAACGTGACCAGCCCGTCGAGGAAGCGCTCGTGGAAGGGGTCGGCCGGCGAGACGGGACGCACGGCCAGACGCCAGCGGTCGTAGGGCGCCAGCACCCGCTCGAAGGCGGCCACCGCTTCGCCGCCGGTTCCGGTGAAAGCCATCCGCAGTCCGCGCGCGGCGTCGCGCAGCTCCTCGGCGGCGCGAGCCAGGCCGGCTCCGCGCTCCTCGCCCTCCTCGTCGGCGAAGCCCGCCACGGCGTCGGCCACGCTCTCCAGGCGCAGCCAGACCGTCTCGGCCTGCTCCGCCGCCTCAGCGAAGTCCGGGCCGGGCGGATCGGGCAGCTGGATCTCACCGTACTCGCTTGCCCGTGTGGCGAGCGCCCGGCCCAGGGCGGCCAGGTCCTGGGCCAACGCGCGCCGCCAGGCCACGGCGTCCTTGGCCGCGCTGCGGCGCCGCTTCCCGGAGAGCAGCGCGGGGCCGGACTTGTCGTCGGGCGGGCCGAACACCTCGTCCACCCGATCGAGCACGTCCTCGGGCCGCACCTCCAGCGCGTAGACTTCGTCGGCCACGTCGGCCAGCTCGTGCACCTCATCGACGATCGCGTGCTCGAAGGCGGGATAGTCCGGCGGCCAGCGCAGCAGCAGGTCGTGGTTGGCCACGGCCAGCTGGGCGTCACCCAGCGCGGCACGACGCCGGCCGAAGGGACACTCCGGATTCTGCGCGCACTGCTCGCGCGAGCAGTGCTGCGCGCGCGGCGACACCGCGCGGCGTCGCAAGCCGTGCAGCGCCCGAAAACGGCGCAGCAGCACCGGGGGCAGGGCGCCGATCTCGCCGAAGGGACGCGTGCGCGCGCAGGCGAACAGCTCCGCGTAGGCCAGGCGATCCTCGGGGAAGAGCCGCGGCTCGCGCCCCTCGGCCAGCACCACCTCCAGCCGACGCTGGCATACGTAGTTGGCGCGGCCCTTGATGGACAGGGCGCGCAGCTCCGGACGGCCCAGGATGCGCGCCGCCGCGGGAATGTCCTTCTCCAGGAGCTGATCCTGGAGAAGCTTGGTGCGCGTGGAGACCACCACCGGGCCGCGCTCGCCCCGCGCCGCGCGCTCGCAGGCGAACGGGATGGCCGCCGAGAGATACGCCAGCGATTTGCCGACGCCCGTGCCGCCTTCGAGCAGCAGCACCCCGCCGTCGCGCAGCGCACGAACGAAGCTGCGCGCCAGCTCGACCTGGGCCGCACGCGCCCGGTAGCCGGGCAGGTAACGCGCGCAGCGCGCCTCGTCGGCCAGGACGGCGGCGATGGCGTCCGCGTCGAAGGGGACCGCAGGCTCGTCGCTCCCGCCGATCTCCACGTAGGCGGAACGCGCATGGACGGAGGGAAGCCCTGCACCCTTTCCCAACAGGGCCAGCCACGGCGACTCGGGCGCCCAGGTTTCCAGGGCGTTGCGCGCCGTGGCGTAGCGGGCCTCGCCGGCGTCCGCGCCCGCACCCAGGCGCGACATCACGCGCACGGTATCCAGCGCGTCGTCCAGCGCGCGGTGGCGCTCGTCGGTGCCCAGCAGCCCACGTGTGAACGTCTCCAGGCGCAAGTCCGACGCATCCGGATGGGTCAGCGCCA
This sequence comes from Deltaproteobacteria bacterium, assembly GCA_019310195.1. Lineage (GTDB taxonomy): Bacteria > Myxococcota_A > UBA9160 > UBA9160 > JAFDET01 > JAFDET01. Next base: position 8,181 of record JAFDET010000124.1, on the reverse strand, counting down.
GGACGTCCTGGGTGTCCAGGTAGGTGGCGTCGCCCAACCGCGGCACGAGCTGTCGCGAGAGGAAGTGGCGTTCGAAGGGCGCGTTGTGGGCAACCAGCACGCGGCCGCCCAGCAGTTCACCCACCGCGCCGGCCAGGTCCGACGCCGCCGGCGCATCGCGCAGGTCGTCGTCGCTGAGCCCGGTGAGCCGGCGGATCAGCCGAGGCAGCGGCGCCGACGCGCGCAGGAAGCTGCGCGCCGTGGTCACGCGCTCCACGCCGGGATCCAGCAGGACCGCGCCGAACTCGATGACCTCGGACGCCGGGTCGTTGGGAAGACCCGTGGTCTCCAGGTCCACCACGGCCAGGGGGCCGTGCGCATCCACCAGGCGCGCCAGTGCGGGCCCGTCGAGCCCCAGCTCGTCGGGTGAGGCGCTGCCCAGCTCTAGCGACGACGGCTCAGACGTAGATCCCGCCCTTGTATTCCCTGTCTATCCACCTGACTTCGCTCGGCTGCGCCTCACTGCGCGACCTGCGGAGCTCAGACATAGATGCCGCCCTTGTACTCTCGGTCTATCCACCTGACTCCGCTCGGCTGCGCCTCGCTGCGCGACCTGCGGAGCTCAGACATAGATTCCGCCCTTGTACTCCCGGTCTATCCACCTGACTCCGCTCGGCTGCGCCTCGCTGCGCGACCTGCGAAACTCAGACATAGATCCCGCCCTTGTACTCCCGGTCTTGCCTGATGTTCACATTGATGAGGGACGGTTTGCCGGAGGGGCGGATCTCGTCGGGGCTCTCGCAGTTCTCGCCGTGCCCGCCCAGCGCCTCCACCACCTTGTCGTAGCGGGTGCGGTTGAGGAGCACGCCCTCGAGGCGGTCCCAGCCGTAGACGGCACCCTGGGGCCGCATCATCTGGCCCCAGGCGGCGTCGTTGCCGACGATGCCGATGATGGGCAGGCCGAAGCGCACCGCGGTGTCGAACTCCATCCCGTTGAAGCCGAACGAGCCATCACCGTAGATGATCACCACCGGCCGGTCCGGGTGGGCCAGCTTCGCCGCCAGGGCGAAGGGCATGCCGACGCCCAGGGTGCCCAGCGGCCCGGGGTCCATCCAGGCGCCTTCGCGCTTCACCGGCAGGATCTTCGCAGCGGTGGCGACGATGTCGCCGCCGTCCCCGATCACGATCGGGTCGCTCTGCGTCTCCAGCCAGTCGCGCACCTCGCGGCACATGCGCTGCGGGTCCACTGGTGACTCGTCGCTGTTCAGGGCGCCCTGGACCTTGGCCTCGGCCTCGGTCTCCAGCGCGCGCAGGCGATCGCGCCACGGCGAGAAGTCGAGCTGGGCGCCGCGGTTCTTCATCTCCTCCAGCAGCAGCTCGAAGCTGCACGCCAGGTTGCCCACCAGCGGCACGTCAGTGCCACGGTTCTGGCCGATCAGCGTGGCGTCCATGTCCAGCTGGATGATCTTGGCGTCCGCGGGAATCGTCTGACCAAAGCGCATGCGGAAGTCGAGCAGCGTGCCGGCCAGGATGATGCAGTCGATCTGCTTGAGCGCGTCGCGCCGCGAGCGGTTCAGGAACTCGGGCGAGTCCGGCGGAACCGTGCCGCGCCCCATCCCGTTGGTGTAGGTGGGAATGTGGGTCTCGGAGATGAAGCGGTTCATCTCCGGCGCGGCCTTGGACCACTTGACGCTGGTGCCCGCCATGAGCATGGGGCGCTCGGCAGCCTGCAGGACGTCGATGGCGTTGCGCACCTCGTCGCGATCCGGCGAAATGCGCGGCGGCTCGGTGCGAATGCGCGGCACCGGCGCCTCGGCCTCCTCGGCAGAGCCCATGAACACGTCCATGGGGATCTCCAGGTAGGCGGGACCGGGAATGCCGGACACGGCGTGGCGGATGGCCAGCTCGACGTACTCCGGGATTCGCTTGGTCTGGTAGATGGCGTCGCAGTACTTGGTGATGGGACGCACCACGCCCAGGTGATCCATCTCCTGGAGCGAGCCGCGGCGCAGGTTCTCGAACGGCCCCTGTCCGCCGAAGATCAGGATGGGCGAGTTGGCGCGCCAGGCGTTGGCGATGCCGGTGACGCCGTCGGTCACGCCGGGGCCGGCGGTGATGGCGGCGACGCCGATGGAGCCCGGGTTGCAGCGGGCCCACGCGTCGGCCGCGTGGACGGCGGCTTGCTCGTGGCGCACGTCGACGATCTTGATGCCCTCGTCGATGCAGCCGTCGTAGAGCGGCATGATGTGGCCGCCCGACAACGTGAACACGACCTCGACACCGGCTTCCTTCAGGGCCTTGGCGGCCAGCTTCCCGCCGTGGAGTCCCATCGCGATACCTCGGGGTTGGGGGTGACCTCCGACGGTAACACAGCGATTCGGAGCCTGGCCCTGGCTCAGACGATGACGGATGATGCGGGCCCCACGTCTCAGACCTGCGGAGCGCACATGCCTCAGCTCACCAATCACCTCGACCAGCCCATCGGCGAGCCGGTTCCCGGCTGGACGCCGCGCCCCCGGCCGCCGCGCGCGCCCATGCAGGGGCGGCACTGCCGCGTGGTGGCGCTGGATGCAGCCGCCCACGCCGCCGCGTTGCATCGTGCCTACGCCGCGGACGCCGAGGGCCGCAACTGGACCTACCTACCCTATGGGCCCTTCGACTCCGCGGAGGGCTACGCCGCCTGGGTCGAGTCGGTGCAGTCCAGCGAGACGGAGGTCTTCTATGCCGTCGAGGAGCTTCCCGCCGGAAAGCCGATCGGAGTGGCCAGCTACCTGCGCATCGACCCCGCCATGGGCTGCATCGAGGTCGGCCATCTCAGCTACGCGCCGGCGCTGCAACGCACGGTGGCCGCCACCGAGGCCATGTACCTGATGATGCGCCGGGTCTTCGACGAGCTGGGCTACCGCCGCTACGAGTGGAAGTGCGACAGCCTCAACGCACCGTCGATGGCGGCCGCGAAGCGCCTGGGCTTCCGCTTCGAGGGAACCTTCCGCCAGGCCGTGGTCATGAAGGGCCGCAACCGCGACACCGCCTGGCTCGCCATCCTGGACAAGGAATGGCCGGCAGTCCGTTCGGCGCTAGAAGCCTGGCTCGACCCCGCGAACTTCGACGCGAACGGATCCCAAAGACGACGTCTGGAGGCAATCCGCGACGGTTAGCCGGACTCACCTCGCGAGTGGATGCCCCCGGGCGATATCCTCAAAGCTCAGCGAGGAAGACCGAACTCGACCCGGCGGTTGTACTGCCAGGACGTCTCGTCGTGGCCGGGCTTGGCCGGACGCGCCTCGCCGTAGCTCACCGTCGTGACGTTGCTCGCCGGAACGCCGAGGTTCATCAGGTACTGCTTCACCGCCACGGCGCGGCGCTCGCCCAGCGCGAGGTTGTACTCCTCGGCGCCGCGCTCGTCGCAGTGCCCCTCGAGGACCACGCGCTCCCACTTCTTGTCCTCGATCACGCTGGCGTTGCCCTGCAACTTGCCCCGAGCGTCGTTGCGGATCTCGGCACGGTCGTAGTCGAAGTACACGGTGTCGAGCCCAGGCGCGGGCTTCGTCGCGATCGGTCGCCCGACGCCGCCCTCCTGGAAGTCGCCGGCCTTCGTCACTTCCTGGCTCGAGGTCGCGCAGCCCAGCGCGAAGAGCGCGGCTGCGCCAGCCAGCAGGCCAAGCGTCGTAGAGTTTCGCATGGTTGGATTCCTCCCCCTTGGATCCCGTCCACGGACCGTCTCATGCGGCCCGTTCTGAATTGCACCGGGGGGCGTATCGGCAGTTCAGTATGGAAACTCAAGCGACAGAACGCAATTTTTCATTGGGGTGAAGCGGCCGCAGAGACGTGGGGTATTCCCTACGCAAGACCCTGCTGAACCAGATGCTCCGCCAGCAGCACGGCGCCCTTGGCCGCCCCCATCTTGGTGTTGTGGGAAAGCAGGCAGAACTTGACGCCCCGCTCCAGGGCCTGGTCCGCCCGAAGGCGCCCCACCACCGTGGTCATGCCGTCGTTCAGGTCGCGATCCAGCCGCGGCTGAGGCCGGTAGGGATCGTCCAGCACCCGGATCAGCTCCGGCGGCGCCGACGGCAGGCCCAGGTCGGTGAACTCGCGCCCGAAGGCGCCCATTACCTCGGCCACCTCGTCGGGGCCGGCCTCGCGTCCCAGGCCGACGGTCACCGCCTCGAAGTGGCCGTCGCGCACGTTGACGCGGGTGCAGGTGGCCGAGACCGGCACGTCCAGGGGCTCGATGGCCTCGCCCTCCAGCCGACCGAGCACCTTGCGGGTTTCGATCTCCACCTTCTCCTCCTCCTGGGGGATGAAGGGGATCACGTTGTCCAGCACGTCCAGGGCGGCCACGCCGGGGCTCTTGCCCGCGCCCGACAGGGCCTGCAGCGAGGTCATGAACACCCGCTCCACGCCGAAGGCGCGCACCAGGGGCGCCAGGGCGATCACCAGACCGATGGTGGTGCAGTTGGGCTGGGGAGCCACCCAGCCCTTCCAGCCGCGCTCGCGCTGCTGGCGCTTGAGCAGCGCCGCGTGCTCCAGGTTGACCCCGGGCACCAGCACGGGGACGTCGTCCTCATAGCGGAAGGCCGAGGCCGTCGAGATCACCGGCGTGGTGGCGGCGTAGATGGGCTCGAGCTGCCGGGCCGCGTCGGACTCCACGGCGGAAAAGACGATGTCCACCGAGTCGGTATCCAGCTCGCTTGCCGCTACGACCGGCTGCTCGGCAAACACCTCGGGGAAGGCCTCGTCGCACTGCCACGACGACGAGCCGTCGGCGCGCGAGATCGCCTGGCGGTAGGTCTTGCCGGCGCTGCGCTCGCTGGCGGCCAGCGCGGCCACCTCGAACCACGGGTGATCCTTCAGCGTGACGAGAAACTGCTGACCGGCCATCCCGGTGGCCCCTACCACCGCAACGCGCCGTCGGACTTCAGAAGACATGGGAAGCTCCTTGCGCGAGTCCATACCGGATTTTCGGCCCAGCGACCACGCCGCTTGTGCAGAGCCGAAGGCGACGGAATCATCTCCGGGTGACTCGAGAGGTAATCGACCTGACGCGCCCCGGCGAGCGTTCGCTGGCGGAGGCCGACCCGGCCGGTGCCCTGGCGCGCATGGACCGCGTACTGCGGGTGGGCCTGGGGGTGGCTTGGCTCGCCGCGGCCGGTATGGGCCAGCCCTCGCTGCTGGGGCCGCCGGCCCTGGTCGCCGGCGCCCTGGCCGTGCTGGGCGTAGCCGCCCTGCTGGACCTGGCGCCGCGTGCCACGGCTCTGGCGGGGGTCGTGGTGTCCCTGGCTGCGCTGCCCGGCGGCGCCGCCCTGGCCGGCTGGCTCGCCGTGATGGCGGCAGCGGGCGTCCGGGCCGTGCTCTGGCTGGGTCCGGCCCGCGAGCCCCTGTCCCGGGTCCGCGGCCTGCGACGCGAGCGGGCCCGGCAGGGGACGGCCATGGAGCTGCGCCGAGCGCACGCTGCGGCCCTGCCGGAGGCAGAGCAGAAGGCCGAGCTGACCCGTGCGGGCGACGCCTTCGAGCGGGCGGGGCGCGCCGGCGCCGAGCTTCGCGCGCTGGGCGTGGTGATGCGCGGCGGCCGCGGAGCGCTGCGCTACGTCGCGCCGCTGCTCGAGCGCGCGCTGCCGGACGGGATGCGAAGCGCCCTGCTGCAGCGGCTCGAAGCGGGGCACCGATGAGCCGGGTGAGCGAGCCGGTCGGCCGGGCCCGAGCGGCAGTCTTGCGGGCCGGCTCGCTGCTGCGCAAGGTGCGGCGACGCCTGCGCCGCAGCGCGCGCCGCGGGCAGCGGCGATGGCTCTTCTTCCGCAAGCAACCTGCGCGCTCGAAGCTCCGCATCCTGCTGGGCCTCAAGGCGCTGGAAGATCTTCCCATGGCCGCGCGCAACGCACTGTGGCCCCTGCCGGCGCCGCTGGCTGCGCAGCACGTGCGCCGCGCGCGCCTCTTCGAGAACCGCGTGGCGCTCCTGGAGATGTTCCCCACCGGGGCCGTCGGGGCCGAGATGGGCTGCCACAAGGGCAACTTCTCCGCGCACATCCTGGACGTGACCGCTCCGCGCAAGCTCCATCTGATCGACTACGAGGCGGCCTTCGTCGCCGAGGTGCGCGAGCGCTACGCCAAGGAGATCGATGCCGGGGTGGTCGAGGTGCACCACGGCGACACCGTGGCCAGCGTCGACGCGCTGCCCGCGGGCTCGCTCGACTGGGCCTACATCGACGGCGACCACTCCTGCCGCGGAGCCAGGCGCGACCTGGCGGCGGCGCACCGCGCGGTCAAGCCCGACGGCTGGATCGGCCTCAACGACTACGTGTTCTTCAACCCCGAGGACATGGGCAAGTACGGCGTGGTCGAAGCGGTGCACGAGTTCTGCCTCGAGCACGACTGGGAGATCCTGGGCTTCGGGCTGGCCGGACGCGGGCAACACGACGTGCTGCTGCGCCGCCGCGAAGCCGCCGACGGGCCTGCGGACTAGATCACGTTCGCCTGTCGCAGGCCCGCGATCTCGTCCGGCGAGAGGCCGCACTCGGCCAGCACGTCGTCGGTGTGCTCGCCCTGGAGCGGGGGGCGCCGCTCGATCGCGGCCGGACTGCCCTCGAGCTTCACCGGCAGGCCGGTGGTCTCGAAGGTCCCGATCTCAGGATGCGGGAGCGCCACGCGCATGCCCCGGGCCAGCACCTGCGGATCGCTGAAGACCTGCGCCAGGTCCAGGACCGGACCGGCCGGCACGCCGGCCGCGTTGATGAGCTCTACCCAGTGGTCCACGTCCGCGCCGGCGAGCACGGACTCGATTTCCTCGCTGAGGGCGTCGCGATGGACGATACGCCGCGGCACGTCCCGGAAGCGCTCGTCGTCGAGCCAGTCGGGCCGGTCCAGCGCGCGGGCCAGCTTCTCGAACATGGGCTGCTGCGCCGCGGCCAGGTTGAGGTAGCCGTCCCCGGCGCGGAAGCGTCCGTAGGGCGAAGCCAGCGGGTGGTGCTGGCCGGCGGGACCCGGCGCCTGCCCCGAGTCGAAGTAGATTCCGGCCGACCAGGAGAGGATCGAAACCATCCCCTCCAAGAGCGACGCGTTCACCACCGCTCCAGGAGCGCCATGGTCACGCCGTGGGCGGCGAAGATCCCGGCCAGGAGATCGCCGATGGCGATGCCGGCGCGGGTCGGGCCGCTCTCGGGCGTGCCCGTGATGCTCATGAAGCCGCTCATGCCCTGGGCGATCTGGTCGAAGCCCGGCCGGTCCTTGTAAGGACCGTCGGGCCCGAAGCCCGAGACGCCGCAGTAGACCAGCCTCGGGTGGCGTGCGCGCAGCACCTCGGCCCCCAACCCCAGCGCCTGCATCACGCCGGGCCGGAAATTCTCCACCACCACGTCGAAGTGGGGAAGGATGCGCAGCAGCAGGTCGCGCCCTTCCTGAGACTTCAGATCCAGGGTGAGCGACCGCTTGCTGCGGTTGGCGGAGAGGAAGAAGTAGGAGTCGCGATCGGCGTCGGGGTTTCGAAACTCGCGCCGGCCGCGCGGCTCCACCTTGACCACGTCGGCGCCGTAGTCGCCCAGCAACATGGTGCAGAAGGGCCCCGCCAGGTAGCGCGTCAGGTCGAGGACAGCGCCCCTGGAAGCGGGGCCGGCGCTTCTCCAGGAAGGCGCGCACCCCCTCCTTGTAGTCCTCGCTGTCGAAGCAGGCGCGGACCAGCTCCGAAGCGGCGTCGTGGTCGCGGTGCTCGGAGTCCTTGCTCAGCTCGACGATGGCGCGCTTCACGGCCTTGACGGTGAGCGGCGCGTTGTCCGCGATCTGCTCGGCCACGCCGCGCACGTGCTTCTCCAGGTCGGCCTTCGGCAACACGGCGTTGACCAGACCCATCTCCAGGGCCTCGGCAGCGTCGAAGCGGCGCGCGGTGAAGAACATCTCCTTGGCGCGACTCGGGCCCACCAGATCGAGCAGGGCCTTGATGCCCAGCATCGGGTAGCCGAGGCCCAGGCGCGCGGCCGGAATCGCGAAGACCGCGTCGTCGGCCGCGAAGCGCAGGTCCGCGTTCAAGGCCAGGGCGCAGCCGCCCCCGACGCAGAAGCCGTGGATCATGGCCAGGAGCGGCTTCTCTGCGGTGGCCAGGGAAACGAAGGCCCGGGCGTTGCCGGCCTCGTAATCCTGCGAGGCGTCGGACCCCGTGCGGCGCTCCTGGAACTGGGAGATGTCGGCCCCCGACACGAAGGCCACCTCGCCCTC
>JAFDET010000123.1 GCA_019310195.1 Deltaproteobacteria bacterium | reverse complement strand
ACCGTCGCCGAAGGCCTCTCGCGCCAGGCGGGCCAGGACCTCGCCGATCTCGGCGGGTTCCGGCTCGCCCAGGCCCAGGGCGCGCGCATCGCGCGCCAGGCGCGCCGCATGCCGCGCCGCCAAGGCCACCCGCCCGCGGCGCACGCGCGCCGTGGTGTAGCAGCCCGGCCCGGTCACGTTGCCGCGCTAGCGCTGATCCAAGGGGACGTAGGCGCGAGCGGTCTCGCCCATGTAGACCTGCCGCGGCCGGCCGATCTTGAAGTCCTCGTCCGCGTGCATCTCGATCCAGTGGGCGATCCAGCCGGGCAGCCGGCCCAGGGCGAACAGCGCCGTGAACATGTTGGCCGGCGTGCCGATCGCGTTGTAGATCACGCCCGAGTAGAAGTCGACGTTCGGGTAGAGCTTGCGCTCGATGAAGTAGTCGTCCTTGAGCGCGATCTCCTCCAGATCCTTGGCGATCTCCAGGAGCTTGCTGTGCACGCCCATCTTGGCCAGCACGTCGTCGCAGCCCTTCTTGATGATCTTGGCCCGCGGGTCGTAGTTCTTGTAGACGCGGTGGCCGAAGCCCATCAGCCGCGAGGTGTCGTCCTGGCTCTTGGCCGCCTCCACGAACTGGCGCGCGGTCATGCCTTCGTCGCGGATCGCGGCCAGCATCTGGATCACCTGCTGGTTGGCGCCGCCGTGGAGCGGGCCCCAGAGGGCCTTGATGCCGGCCGAGATGACCGAGAACAGGTTCGGCATGGACGAGCCCACCAGGCGCACCGTGCTGGTCGAGCAGTTCTGCTCGTGGTCGGCGTGCAGGATCAGCAGCAGGTCGATGGCCTTCTCCACCACGGGATCCGGCTGGTAGTCCTCGCAGGGGTTGGCGAACATCAAGTGCAGGAAGTTGCCCACGTAATCGAGCTCGTTGCGCGGGTACATGAACGGCTGGCCCAGGGAGTGCTTGTAGGCGTACGCCGCGATGGTCGGAAGCTTGGCGAGGAGCCGGTGGACCGAGATCTCCACCTCGCGCGGGTCGCGCGGATCCAACGAGTCCGGGTAGAAGGTGGCCAGCGACCCCACGATCGCCGCGCAGGCGGCCATGGGATGCGCGTCCTTGGGCAGGGCGCCGTAGAGCTGCTTGAAGTCCTCGTGCAGCATGGTGTGCTTGCGGATCGACTCGCGGAAGTGCCCCAGCTGGGCCTCCGTGGGCAGCGAGCCGTAGATCAACAGGTAGGCAACCTCCAGGAAGCAGCTCCTCTGGGCCAGGTCCGCGATGTCGTAGCCGCGGTAGCGCAGGATCCCCTCTTCGCCGTCGATGAAGGTGATGGCGCTGCGGCACGCTCCAGTGTTGCCGTAGCCCGGGTCGAGGGTGATGTAGCCGGTCTCGGCGCGCAGGCGCCGAATGTCGATGGCGCGTTCCCCCTCGCTTCCCACCACGATGGGCAGCTCGATAGTCTGGTCGCCGAGTTGAAGCCGGGCAGTATCGGCCATGGGGGATCCTCCGGTTCGCTGAGGCCAGCGGGGTGAGCGAACTGGGCTGGCCCTGCGGAGCTGGAATGTAGCCGACGAGGGTGGCCCGGCTACCCTCGGGGAACGGAGGATTCCCCATGTCCGCAGCGCCGACTTCCGAAGCCGAGCTCGCCGCCCGCCTGCGCGAGTCTCCGATCCGCCCCGCCGCCATCGCCTCCTGGCTCGACGGGCTCTGCCACGACGATCGTGTGGTAGTTGTGCGCAGCCTGGGCCGCTCCCAGCAACGTGCACTCTACGACGCGGTCGACGGTTTCGCGGAGGTGCACCTGCGTGACCTTGTGCCTCCCCATACAGCCACACGTGTGGCGGTTCGCCACTTCGGGCGCAACACGCTGCCCGCGTTCACGCGCTTCGAGAAACGTTTCGCAAGGCCGGAGGGCGGCGACGCGGAGAAGCCCGACGCCCTCTACGGCTACAACTTCCAGCCGACGCCGATCCTGGGGTCCATCACGGGTCCCGGCTACTTCGTCGCCGTGGAGGATCCCAACAGGCCCGAGGTCTGGGTGGACTACAACCGGGTTCCGCCGCTGGACGCCTCGGGTCTACCCTCGGGCTGGCCGGCTGTGAAGCGCAACGAGGTGGGTCTGGGCCGCTTCGTCTACGGCTTCATGATCGACACGCTGCGCCGGGTCTCCGAGCACGTGACCATCGGCTCCGCGGCGCGTAAGGGCCGCGACATGGGCAGCTGGTTCGTGCTCTGCCGCGAGCCCTAGGAGCCTGACCCGCGACTCAGCCGCCGGCGCGTTTGACCGTGTAGCCGCGCGCCTCCAGCTCGGCGACGACCGTGTCGCGGTGGTCGCCCTGGATCTCGATCACTCCGCCCTTGGCCGACCCGCCGCTGCCGCAGCGGCGCTTGAGGTCGCCCGCCAGGGCCTTGAGCGCATCGCTCGCCAAGGCCAGGCCGTGGACGGTGGTGACGGGCTTGCCGCGGCGGCCCGCCACCTCGCGCTTGACGCGCACGATGCCGTCGCCGCGCGGGGCCCGCGGCGGGGCCGGATCGGCCACACGCGCGCGATCCTTCCGGCGGGACTCGCCGGAAGGACCGGATTGGCTGGAGTAGACGCTGCGCGCGTCGTCTCCGGGATTGCGGAAGCGTCCGGCCATGGCGTCAGGAGGGTACCGGTCCGTCGGGGGCGCGGCCGCGGCGCCGGACCCAGCGCTCGAAGATGGAGAGCATGGTCTCCTGGCTCTGGATTCCGCCGAAGGCCCACGCATCCAGCATGAACGTTGGAACGCCGGTGACCTCCTCGGCGGCCGCCTCGCGGGTGTGTGCCGGAAGCGCCTCGCGGGCCGTCCGCAGGGCCCCTGGGTCCAGCGTGAAGCCGAGCTCCCGCGCCAGCGAGGCGACGGCCGCGGCATCCAGCGGGCTGCGCCGCTCCTCGAAGACCGCGCTGAAGACCCGCTCTCGCCAGGTCGCGCTGCGATCCTCGTCCCCGGCCGCATCGACCACCAGCGCCGCGGCGTTGGCCCAGCGCGAGTCGGGCCAGACGCGTGGCACCGACACCTCGACTCCCAGCTCCTGCGCCACGCGGGCCGCGTTGGCGCGACGCGGCTCGGGAACCGCTGCGCCACGGGGCCAGCCGGTGAGTGACGAGAGGTCCAGCGGGGACCAGGCGAGCTCCACATCCAGCTCCGCCAGGTCCGGAGCCATGCGTTGCATCAAGCGGTGGGCCACGTAGCAAAGCGTCGAGGCGAAGTCGTAGTGCACCCGGACCTGCGGCACGCCTTCCTCCTCGACACCGATGGTGCCCCCGGATAACGTCTGCCGCCATGCGCATCGCCCGGATCCTGCTCGCCGTCGTCCTGTGCGCGGCGCCCGCGTCGGCCAACGACCCCCTGGACGATCTCGAGGATCCGGCGGACCGCCTTCGGGTCACGGAGCTGGACAACGGGCTCACGGTCCTCACGCTCGAGAACCACACCACGCCGGTGGCCTCGTTCCAGGTCTGGGTGAAGGCGGGCTCCCGCGACGAGACCCGCTACACCGGCATCGCGCACCTGTTCGAGCACATGATGTTCAAGGGCACGCGTCGCCTCGGGCCCGAGGACTTCACCCGCTACATCGAGGGCCGCGGCGGTCGCCTCAACGCCTATACCAGCCGAGACGTCACGGTCTACTTCGAGGATGTGACGGGCGAGACGCTGCCGCTGGTGATCGACCTCGAAGCCGAGCGCATGGGCCACCTGGACCTGACCCAGGAGCTGCTGGACACCGAACGCGAGGTGGTGCTCGAGGAGCGCCGCATGCGCACCGAGGACAGTCCCCGGGGTCTGGCCTTCGAGGCGCTGCTGGCCCTGAGCTTCCGTGCGCATCCGTACCGGCGCCCGGTGATCGGCTGGCGCAGCGACGTGGAGGCCGTCACCGTCGAGGCCTGCCGCCGCTTCTACGAAACCTACTACTCGCCCAACAACCTGGTGGTGTCCGTGGTGGGCGACTTCGACACCGAGGACGTGCTGGCGCGCATCGGCCGCGCCTTCGGACCCCTGCCGCCCGCCGAGTCGATTCCGCGCAGCCCCACGCGCGAGCCGGAGCAGAAGGGCGAGCGGCGCGATGTGGTGCACTTCGACGTGCGCGCCCCGATCGTGACCACCGCCTGGCACGCGCCGCCCACGGGCGATCCCGACGGGCCGGCACTGGACGTGCTGTCCACGATCCTCTCGTCGGGTCGCTCGAGCCGCTTGTACCGGCGGCTGGTGAACGACGAGCAGGTGGCCCTGTCCGCCAGCGGCGGCTACTGGGAGCTCCACGACGCCGGTGTCTTCTACGGCATGGTGGGCGTGCGGCCCGATGCCGACGTCGAGCGCGCCGAGGCGCTCTTCTTCGAGGAGATCGGGCGCGTGCGCGACGAGCCGGTCAGCGAGGCCGAGCTGGAGAAGGCCAAGCGCCGCATCGAAGTGGGCCTGGTGAACGGGATGCGCACCAACCACGCGCTGGCCAACCGCATCGGGGGTGACTGGGTCTCCTTCGGACGGGTTCGCCCCCTGTCCGAGCGACTCGCGGAGATCCGCGCCGTCGGAGCCGAGGACATCCAGCGCGTGGCGCGCAAGTACCTGACCGAGCAGCAGCGCAGTGTCGTGCGGGTGGTGCCGGCGCCCGAAGAGGAGCCGGCGTCGTGAGGCGCGCCGGGATGGCGACGTTCGCGGCGCTGCTGGCGCTGGGCTGCAGCGGCTTCGGACACCGGCCGGCCTGGGAGGATCCGCCGCCCCCGCCCCGGGAGGGCCCCGTGGTCCCCGCCGGCGCGCTGCACCGCAGCGTGCTGGAGAGCGGCCTGCAGGTGCTGGTGCTCGAGGATCGCAGCCTGCCGCGGGTGGCCATGGGGCTGTTGATCCCGCGCGGCGCCGCCTCCCTGCCTCCGGAGCAGGCCGGCCTGACCTCGTACACAACCGAACTCATGAACCGCGGGGCCGGCGAGCGCGACGCCCTGGCCTTCGCCCAGGCGGTCGATGCCCTGGGCGGAAGCGTCTCGGCCGGCAGCGGCTGGGACACGTCGGTGGTGTCCGCCTCCGGCCTCTCCCGGGATTTCGACGCGCTGTCCGCGCTGGCGGCCGACGTGGCTCTTCGTCCGCGCTTTGAGCCGGGTGAGGCCGCGCGCCTGCGCTCCCAGCGGCTGGCGGCGCTGGAGCGCGCCAAGGACGATCCGGGCACGCTCGCCCACCGGCACCTGGCGCGGGTGCTTTTCGAGGGGCACGCCTACGGAACCCCCCAGGACGGCACCCCCGAGAGTGTGGCGGGCTTCGACGCTGCGGCCGCGCGACGCGCCCACGCCAAGCTCTTCGTTCCCGAGGGCGCGATCTTCTACGCCACCGGTGACGTGGACGCCCAGCGGGTCGTCGAGCGCGTGCAGGAGCTCTTCGGCACCTGGATCGGGGCCGGCGTGGCGCCGGCCGCCGGCGCCACGCCGCCGGCGCCTCGGGCCGAGGGACGGCGCGTGGTGATCGTGAACCGCCCCGAGCTCGGCCAGGCCACCATCCTGGTCGGCGATCACGGAATCTCGCGAACCGCGCCGGACCGGCTGCAGGTCCAGCTTCTGAACCTGGTGGTGGGCGGAGGCGGCTTCTCGTCGCGCATCATGAGCCGCGTCCGCGAGGATGAGGGATTGGCCTACTACGCCTACTCCGGCTTCGCCATGCGCCGGGACGGCGGCATGTTCATTGCGGCCACCGGCACCCGCGTTCCCGAGGCCGGGCGCGCGGTCGGCATGCTCCTGGATGAGTTGGAGCGGGCCCGCACGGACCCGCCCAGCGCGGCCGAGATCGCCCACGCGCGCAGCCTGGCCGTGGGCCGCTTCTCCCTGGGCCTCGAGACCTCGGACGCGATCCTCTCGGCCCTGGTGGACCTGGACGTCTACGGGCTGCCTCGGGACAGCCTGGACACCTACCGCAGCCGGATGCGGGCGCTGACCGACGAGGTGGTGCGGGCGGCCGCACTCGACCACATCCACCCGGAACGCGCCGCGATCGTGGTGGTGGGTCCTCCCGAAGTCCTGCGCGGGCAGCTGGAGGGGTTCGGCCCCGTCGAGGTGGTCGAGCCCTAGCGCTGGCGAGGTTGCCGACCGACCGATCGGTCGGGTATAAAGTGCCCCACCCGGCGGAAGCTGCCGGGGTAATTTGCCCCATCTGTCCGATCGATAGGTCGGTCGGGGCGAAGTGGAACGGAGAGCCGGTGCAACACGAAGTGCCCAGCGCAGGATCCCGCGAGAAGGTTCTCGAGGTCGCCGAGGCCCTCTTCGCGCGCCGCGGCTTCGCGGGCGTGGGCCTGCGCGAGGTGGCCGAGACGGCGGGCCTGGGCAAGTCGTCTCTCTTCCATCACTTCAAGGGAAAGGTCCAGCTCTACTTCGCGGTCCTGGAGCGGGTGCTGCGGCGCATGGATCTATGCCTGCAGCCGCTCTTCGCTGCGGCGATCGCGCCGGCGGCGCGCCTGGACGCCGTCATCGACGGGCTGATCGACACCCTGGTGGAGCACCCGGGCAGCGCGCGGCTGCTGCTGCGCGCCCTGTTCGAAGACGACGACTTCGCACCCGAGACGCTGTCCGAGGCGGAGCCCACCGAGCGCATCCTCGAGTCGCTCATCGCCCGCCTGGATGCGCTGCTGCGCGAGGGCGTGGCGCAGGGCGTGTTCCGGCCGGTTTCCACGCCCCACATGGTCCAGACGCTGATCGGGGCCACGGTCTATCACTTCGCGTCGGGGGACTTCGGCGAGACCCTGCTCGGGTCTCCGCTCTGCTCCAGCGAGCAGGTCCGCCGCCGCAAGGACGAGTTGAGAGCGCTCTTGCACCACGGGCTCACGGCGCCCGCCGTCGTCCCCTCAGGAGGTTGAACCATGAAGAAGCTGATGACCGACCACCGCCACAAGTTCGGAGACTTCGAGGTCATCGAGTTCGTCGACGAAGGCGAGATCAAGCGCCTGCGCGACCAGATCAACGTCGACGCGCCGCTCGATCTGCACTGGACGTGGGAGTACGGCCAGGAGGTCGAGGAGCTCCGCAACCTGTACGAGAAGGGCAAGGTCAACCAGTGGAACGCCGAGAGCGACCTGGACTGGGAGGCCCCGGTCAGCAAGGACGAGTGGGTGCTGGCGCCGGACGCTTCGATGATTGCCCAGATGGTGAAGCTCATGGGCGGCGATGAGGCCACCCAGAAGGCGGCCGCCTTCGACGAGCTGAACTACACGCTGTCCCAGCTCTTGCACGGCGAGCAGGCCGCGCTCGAGCTCTGCGGTCAGCTCACCAACGCCTGCACCAAGATGGACGAGAAGCTGTACGCGGCCAGCCAGGTCACCGACGAGGCGCGCCACATCGAGGCGCTGGCCAAGTTCATGCAGCGCAAGATGGGCACGATCTACCCGATCGGGGCCACCCTCAAGGTGCTGCTGGACGAGCTGCTCCAGGCGCCGGATGCCGAGACCAAGACCCTGGGCATGCAGTGCCTGTTCGAGGGCACCGCCGTCGGCATCTTCGAGATGCTGCGCGACTCGTCCGACAATGCGCTCTTCGTGGACATGATCCGCCGCGTGGAGCAGGACGAGGCCCGGCACGCGGCCTTCGGCGTGCTGTGCATGCGGCGCGTGGTGCGCGATGCGGAGCCCGAGCAGATGGAGAAGATGGAGGACTTCGCGTTCTCCATCATGGAGGCGCTCAACGCCAACCAGCAGCTGGACATGCTCCACGTGCTGGGCCCGAAGTACGGCCTGGATCCCCACAACGTGGTGCGGATCGCCACGGCGCTGCCCAACTTCGCCGACTTCAACAGCCTGATGTTCATGCACACGGTGATTCCCAACCTGAAGGCTCTTGGCCTGATCACCGAGCGCACCGAGGAGGGCTGGCGCTCGGCGGGCATGATGACCGATCGCCGCAAGACCCTGGCCGAGCTGCGGGCCGAGGCGGCGCAGGGGATGGGGCCCTTCGGCGCGAACTGAGCCGCACCGAAGCCGCACGCGCGCTGCACGTGAGCCGCACGTGAGCCGGGCTAGGCGCGTGACCGCGCGCGAGACGAGGAGGGGCTGCGCTTCGGCGCGGCCCCTTTGCGCTCGAGGCGCTGGGCTCCCGCGCTCTCGTAGCGGCCCAGGGCCGCGCGCAGCTCTTTGGCCACGCGCCGGCGCAGGGACTCGGGCTCCAGCATCTCGGCGCCGCCGCCGAACGACATCACCCAGCTCGCCAGCTCCTCGCTGCCACCGGCTTCCATGCACAGCTCGACACCGCCGTCGGGGAGCTGCGTCAGCGCCTGGCTGGGATGCCAGCTGCGCTCGCTGATCCAGCTGGCATGCCGTGCTGCGAAGCGGATGCGGACGGGCAGGGCGGGCTCGGCCACCACGCCGAACGAGGCGGCGGTCCAGGCGTCGAAGTCGAAGCCCTCCTGGATCTCGAAGGCGTCACCGGTGGCTTCGAGCTTCTGGATGCGATCCACGGCGAAGGTGCGGATCTCGCCGCTTTGGTGGTCCAGGCCGATCACGTACAGGCCTCCGCCCCGGTACCAGACCTTGTAGGGATCGAAGCGGCGACGGGAGCGCTTGCCCGTGCGGCCGGTGCGGTAGCGCATGCGCACGGTGCGCTTCCCGAGCACCGCCGCATTGAGCGCCGCGATGGTGTCGCTGTACTCGGTGTAGCGCTTGTGGGGGCCGGGCAGGACGCGGAACGACTCGCGCAGCCGCTCCAGGTAGGCCGTCAGCTCCGCCGACAGCCCGGCGCGGATCTTCGCCAGCGCCGACTGCACCGAGTCGTGGAAGACGGTGCCCTCCAGCACGCGCAGCAGGTCCTCGCCGAAGGCCAGGGCCAGGATCTCGTCGGGGGTGAAGGGCACGTCCCCGAGCTGGAAGGTCTCCAGGAAGCGCCAGTAGACGCGGCCGTCGCGGCGCTCGCTCACCACCGGAAAGCCGGCGTACATGAGGGCGTCCAGGTCGCGGTAGACCGTGCGGCGCACGCAGCCCAGCTCCTTCTAGGTCAGTTCACCCGCTCGACGTACTTCCCGTTGCGGGTGTCGACGCGGATCTTCTCGCCCTGGTTGATGAACAGCGGCACCTGGAGGGTGGCTCCGGTCTCGATGGTGGCGAGCTTGGTGGCGCCGGAAGCGGTGTCGCCCTTCATGCCGGGCTCCGTCTCGGTGACCTGGGCCTCGACGAAGGAGGGAATGTCCACGTTGACCGCCTTGCCCCGCCAGAACAGCACGTCCACCTGGGCGTTCTCCAGCAGGTAGTTGAGCGCGCCGCCCACCACCTCGGCCGGGACCGGGATCTGCTCGTAGCTCTGGTTGTCCATCAAGACCAGGTTCTCGCCGTCGCGGTAGAGGTACTGCATGCGCTTGTCCTCCACGTCGGCCAGCTCGACCTTCTCCCCTGCGCGGAAGGTCTTGTCGATGATCTTGCCGTTGCGGATGTTCTTCACCTTGGTCCGCACGAAGGCGCCGCCCTTGCCGGGCTTCACGTGCTGGAAGTAGGTGATCGCAAACGGCTCGCCGTCGAGCTCGATGCGCAGGCCGTTCTTGAACTGCGAGGTGTCCACTGCCATGGGCGTGCGGTTGGGCGCTAGCCCTTGGCGGCCTTGATGGCGTCGGTCAGCGCGGGCACGACCTCGAAGAGGTCGGCCACGATGCCCACGTCCGCCACCTCGAAGATCGGGGCGTCGGCGTCCTTGTTGATCGCCACGATGAAGTTCGAGCCCTTCATGCCCACCAGGTGCTGGATGGCGCCCGAGATGCCGCACGCGATGTACAGCTTGGGCGTCACGACCTGCCCCGAGGAGCCGACCTGGTAGGGGTGGTCGAGCCAACCGGCGTCCACCACGGGGCGCGAGGCGCCCATGGCGCCGCCCAGGGCCTCGGCCAGGGGCTGGATGACCTCCTTGAACTTCTCCGGGGCGCCCAGGCCGCGGCCGCCCGAGACGATGATGTCGGCCTTGGTCAGGTCCACGCCCGTGGCCTCGGCCTGCTTCTCCTCGATGAACTTGGAGCGCACGCCCGACAGGTCCACCGAGAGATCGGTGACCTTGCCGTCGCTGGTGCCCTCGTAGGCCGCCGTCGCGCCGGGCTGCATGGTGGCCACCACCACGTCGGCGTTGACCTTGATGCGGGCGTCGAGCTTGCCGTTGAAGATCCGCCGCAGCAGCGTCAGGCCGTCGTCGGCCTCGATGTTGAAGCAGTCGGAGACGAAACCGGCGTCCAGGGCCGCGCCGATGCGCGGCGCCACGTCCCAGCCCGTGGGTGTATTGGAGATCAGCACCAGGTCGGCGCCCGATGCCTCCACGCCCGCGCGGATCGCCTGGGTCCAAGCGTCCACGTTGTAGTTGGCCAGGGCCGCATCGTCGGCCGCGAAGACCTCGCCGCCGCCCTTGCCGGCCAGCTCGGAGGCCAGCTCGCCGATGCCGCTGCCGATGACGAGGCTCTTGACCTCGCCGCCGCGGGCGCCGGCCACCTTGTTGGCAAAGCTCGCCAGCTCGAGGGTCGCCTCGCGCAGCTTGCCCTTCTGGATCTCTGCAACGATGAGGATGTTGCCCATCGGAAGTGTCCTCTCTGGGCCCCTAGAGGAGGCCCTGCTCCTTGATCTTGCCAACCAGCGCGCTCACCATCTCGTCGGTGGAGCCGGACAGGATCTCGGCTCCCTCACCCCTGGGCGGCAGGTAGATCTTCTCGATCGTCATCTTCGCGGCGCCGGCGCCCACCTGGCCCGAGACGCCCAGGTCGGCGGCGGTCTTCTCGTCCATGGGCTTCTTCTTGGCGGCCATGATGCCCTTGAGCGACGCGTAGCGAACCTGGTTGAGGCCCGTCTGTACCGCCAGCAGGCAGGGCTTGGGCAGCTCGACCACCTCCCTGGCGCCGCCCTCGAGCTCGCGCTCGACCGTGACCGAGCCGTTGGAGGCCTCGATCTTCAGGCAGCTCGTGGCCGAAGGCATGTCGCACAGCTCGGCCACCATGGGTGGAACCGTCGAGAAGTTGCCGTCGTCGGACATGAGACCCGCGAACACCAGGTCCGGGCTCTCGGCCTTCACCACCGCGGCCAGCGTCTTGGCGATGCCCAGGGAGTCGGACCCGTCGACCTCGCTGCCCTTGATGTGGACGGCGCGGTCGGCGCCCATGCCCAGCGCGGTGCGCAGGGCCTGGGTGACCCGGGCGGGGCCGATGGACACCACGATCACCTCGGCCTCGCCGGCGTCCTTGATGCGGAGCGCCTCTTCGAGGGCGTACGTGTCGTAGCTGTTGATTTCGAACTTGATGCCGTCTTCCTTGATCCAGGTCTCATCCCCGTTGACGTCCAGGCGGGCGTCGGAATGGGGGACCTGCTTGAGGAACACCACGATCTTCATGGGGGAACGTCTCCGAACGTTGCGAGAACCCGGGGCGGAAGGCTCCGGGGATGCAAAAAGCGACCGAACCTTAATGGACGGATGGGGCGATTTCAAGCGCACCCAGGGCAGGAAAGTGACTCGGATTCGCATACTTGCAGCCTTCGGCCGGCCCGGCGTGCAGGGCGGGGGAAATTCGAACCGAGGGCCGGGTCGGCCTCCTAACCTGTTGAAGAGTCTGGTATAACTGCTCTCGGGACTTGAACTGGGAGGGATCCATGTCGTCTTCGCTTCCGCTCCGCCGGCTCGTAGGTAGGCTCTTCGCCGTGCTGGGGGTCGTCGGCCTGGCCGCAGCGCTGTCCGCGCCCGGCGTCGCACGGGCCGCCGACGAGCGGCCGAAGGAGATGCCGTACGAGAGCACGGGGCCCATCCCGCTGCTCGACCCGTCCTACCGGATGGAGAGCCACAAGGTCGTGCTGATCACCGATCACGCCCTGAACCCGAGGCTGGTGAAGCTGGACGCCGGGCAGCTGGTGGCCTGGATCAGCTACTCCGGGTGGCCGTCGACGGTGGTCTTCGAGCGGGAAACCGCCAAGAACATGATCTGTCACAGCCTGGTGAACTTCCAGATCAAGGACGACGAGATCCGCTCGCAGCCGATCCACGCGGGCGAGTTCGCCAGCTTCTGCCAGCTGAAGCCGGGCCGTTACCTCTACCGGGTGATCCGCACGGACAACCCGACCATGGGGACCGCGCCCAGCAAGACTCTCAACGGCGAGATCATCGTCGCCGAAGAGAAGAAGGGCTAACCGCCTTCCGCCAATCCGACTGGCTCAGCAGGTGAGTTGCCGGGGGTCTGGCCGTGTCCCCTCCGGCGATGTCCTCGGCACGTCCCGTACCCGACGGGTGTCACGGATGCGCCAGGCCTGGCCACCTCCGACAATCCCGCGTTCCGGTGCTGCGGAGTACGCCTGCGGGGACACGGCCAGACCCCCGGCGCGAGGGCGCTGCTCCCGCAGGCGTACTCCGCAGCTACGCAGCGCGTCCATTGGGGGAGGGAGATGGGGCTTGGGCGAGAGGGTGATCCGAGGCTTTACGGGAAGTGCCGAGGACATCGCCGGAGGGAGCAGCGCCCTCGCGCCGGGCATCGCGGAGCCACCGACTTCGCCGGCACGCGTGCAGAGCCAGTCGGATAGGCAGAAACCGCCTAGTACCCGAGGAAGCCCAGGAACTGCTCCAGCCCCGATACGCGCAGGTACGGGTTGCTGCGCTTCTGCTCGCCCAGGGTGTCGCTGCTCTCGGCCGCGTAGGCGTGGCCCGGGAAGAGCACCGTGTCGTCGGGCAGCTTCTTCAGCACGCCGTTCAGGCTCTGGTAGAGCG